>JAZFTN010000169.1:0-6316 GCA_036446715.1 Acidimicrobiia bacterium
AGGACCGTCGTGATTCCTGGCTTCCTTCGGGACCGACTCGCCGCGCATCTCGCCTCCCAACACACAGACGATCCTGAGGCTTTCGTTTTCGCTGACTCCAAGGGGGGTCCTCTCCGTAACTCCAACTGGCGGATTCGAGTCTGGAAACCTGCTTGTGAGGCGTCGGGGATGCCTGAAGGGCTCAGGATCCACGACCTACGACACACGGCGGCTTCGCTTGCAGTGTCGCAGGGAGCAAACGTGAAGGCGGTGCAGCGGATGTTGGGCCATTCGACAGCGAGCCAGACGTTGGACCGCTATTCGCACCTGTTCACTGAGGATCTCGAAGCCCTTGCTGACCGGCTCGACGAAGCCTTTTCTCAACAAAACGCGTCCTATACGCGTCCTTTGCCCCCCGAGAAGGTGGTTGAGCTTGTCGGCTGACAGCGAAAATCCCAAGCGCCACAAGGCCATTCTCTCAGCGCCCTCGGGAGGACTCGAACCTCCGACACCCGGTTTAGGAAACCGCCTGTTTAGGAGCCATAATGCCTGGTCAGAGTCTTATTTGGCTTGTGAGAGTCCGCGAGGAATCCGCGGTAGATCCTGGAAACAGCTACCCGAACCACACAGGAATCCGGTGCCAGCTACGCAGCGTAGTCGCCCGGTGTGGTTCTTGACTTGCATAACATGACGAGTAACTTGCAGTTTATGAAAGTGTCTGGCCCTCCGCTGCTTCCGATTCTCCGATCGGAGAACCAGGCCCGATTGCTCACGGCCATACTCTTGTCGCCGGAGCGAGAGTTCACGCTCTCCGAGCTCGCCAACGAGGTCGGGGTCTCCCTATCCACCGTCACCAGGGAGATCCAGCGGGCCTCCGAGGCCGGTCTCGTGGTCACCCGTGAGGTGGGGCGAGCCAAAGTGGTGAGCGCCGACACCGACAGCGTTCTGAGCGAGCCGCTCACCCGGCTCCTTCTCCTCTCGTTTGGTCCGGTCGTCGTGGTTGCCGAAGAACTCGCTGGTATCGGCGGCATCGAGGCGGCGTACATCTTTGGCTCATGGGCGGCCCGGTACGTGGGGCAGGCCGGTCCTAGCCCACAGGATCTCGACGTGTTGATCATCGGGACTCCAGACCGAGATGTCGTATACGCAGCGGCTGATCGCATCGAGCGTCGAGTCGGTCGGCCGGCGCAGGTGACCTTCCGTTCGCTGAACCGATGGAACGAACCCGGAGAGGACTCGTTCCTGCAGGAAGTGCGGAAGCGACCTCTGATACCGGTCGGCCTGCCTGAGACGGAGAGCGACTGATGTCCTGGCAGCGGGGTCGCGAGACCATCGAGGGGCTGCTCGACAATGCCGAGATGGAGCGCGTCGTGCCGAGTGACGAACTCGCCGACCGGCTCATGGGAGATGCATCGACCCATTTGGAGTCCGCACGTGCCATCCGGGAGGTCGATCCGACCGGCGCCTATCAGCTGGCCTACGACGCCGCCCGCAAGGCTTGCAACGCCCTCCTCGCTGTGCAGGGTCTGAGGGCGACGACTCGGGGAGGTCACGTCGCCGTCCAAGACGCCGTCCGCGAACAGTTCGGACCGGTCTTCGCTCCGTTCGCCCGGATGCGTCGACGCCGACGAGACAGCGAGTACCCGGACCTCGATACTCCCACCATCACCGAAGCCGACGCCGACGAGGGCATCGAGAAGGCCGCTGAGATTGTGGAGGCCGCGGCTCGACTCCTTGAAACGGGAGAACTCTCACCGTTTCGCTGACACCCACGGGGCGACTTCACTCAAGAGCGAAACAGTCGTCACATCAATGAGCGATAGAAGCTCAGACCTCATTCCCGGACTATCCGAGCGAGTTGACCTCGAGAAGCCGGAAGAGGATCGGCGACGGCCTCCTGGTAGGCGCTGTCCAGGCGGTGGGCGAGATTCTCGAACTCGGACGGAAACAGGTGACCATACCGGTCGAGGCTCACCTGAACACTGGAGTGGCCGAGGTGTTCACAGATCGCTTTCGGGCCGGCGCCCTGGGCGATGAGCAGACTGACGGCAGTATGTCTGAGGTCGTGGACTCGCACCTCGGCAGGGAGTCCGGCAGATGCGAGCGCCGGCTGCCAGACTCGACGATGGAAGTTGCTGTTCCGGAGGGGCGTGCCCCGGGGCGACGTGAAAATCAGGGCTTCTTCCTCGGGTCCGACTTCGCTTGCCATATGCCACGCCAATCGATCCTTCAGGAAGGCCGGGAGCAACACCGTCCGTCGCTGATAGGTCTTCGTCGGACCCCAATGAAGGTGCCCGCCGACATCGGCCAGCGATTCCGCCACCTCGACGCGAGAACGCAGTAGATCACACCGAGATCGCCGCAGCGCTACCGCCTCGCCCCAGCGCAGACCTCCATACCCGAGCAGCAACAGCAGAGTCCCATAGGGAGGCCTGGTGGCCTCCACGAGGGTGTTGAGCTCGCTCGCGGAAAGAAACCGCATCTCCGCGGTCGACAGACGCGGCAGATCAGCGCCTTCAACCGGGTTCCTCGCCAGGTAGCCGGTCCGCACAGCCATCTTGCACATTGCCCCGAGGAGGTGGGCTGCCTGGCGGACGCGAGACGCCGACAGCCCGTTCGACTGCATCTCACCGACCCAAGCAGCGACTGCCATGGGATCGATGCGGTTGATAGGGCCAGGTCCGAACGTCGGCAGGATCTGGTTCCTGAGGAGACTGTCATAACCCTCGAGTGTCTTCGGCTTGAGATGCTGCTTTCCGGCCAGGTAGCGCTCGGCCCACGTTGCCAGCGTGACCTTTCCCAGTCGCGGGTCGATCCACTCACCGGCGTTCTTCCTCGCTTCGATGTCGTGGAGAGAGCGCTCGGCATCGCTGCGCCGAGCGAAGTTACGGGCACGCTCTCGACCGGATGGATCTCGGTATCGAACCTGCCAGCGTCCTCCTTCGAGCTTCTTGAGATGTGCCATCGTTCCTCCTCCTGGCTTCAGTGCACCACACCAGACGCTACTGATCGGCTCTGACAGACCTCCTGGCGAATGGCGACTCGGGTTTCTGATCCTCGAGCTTTCTGCTGATCCACTGCTCGACGTCGTTGCGGCGGTAACGGAGGTGTCTGCCGACGCGGAAACCGGGTGGACCCTCGTGCCGGTAGCGCCAGGCGTAGATGGTGGCGATGGGCACGTGGAGAAAATCGGCGAGGTCTTGAGCTGAGAGCAGTGGTTCGAGATCTGTCATCGCTCAACTGTGGATGACAACCCTGTCATTTCGATGCCATTTCAGTCCAATGTCGATTGTTTCGCCTGGTCAAAGGCATGTTTTCGGAGTGAGCGTTTGGCCTTGGGGAGCTGAGGTTCCGCCAGAAAAACACTCGGTTGAAAGGGCTACTGACACTCTGTTGAAAGGGTGCTGCGGTCTTTTTGGCGGTATGTGGCCACAAAGGTGTCCGTGTCCAATTCGAGTTGGCATAGCGGGATGTGTGGCGAATCCGATCATGGCCTCATTTTGGTGGGGACCCTCTCTAGCGTCTCACCGACACCCTCACCAAGTTCCTTTCGCGTCGGGAGAGGGCCGGCTTTTCAGGTCGGTGGGGAAGGCCGGCGGTGTTCGCTTCTTCTGGACGATTCGGGTTGCTGGGGGCTGCGAGGTCGAGGCATGCCCCTGGTTGGAGAGGGGTCTGGTGAGGGTTCGGGTGAGGGTGACATTGGACGATGGCGGACATCGCTACTCACAGAGGGAGCAATTGATGTCTGACGACTCGCACGACCAGCTGGCTGTTCCCAACAATCTCCAAGACGAACGGATCAGAGCAACAGCACCTGCCAACTCGGACGGGCGCCACGAGACCGATGAGAGGATCCGGAGCCAGGTCCACCTTCTCGCGACCGACCGTCTTTCACAACACACGCATCTGCAACCAGTTGCTCAACACCGTGGCCGGGGTGTGTGGTGTTGAGTTTGGCGAAGGCGGCGAAGGATTATTACTTGCAGAAGTTGGGGGAGATTTCACCTCGGGAGGACTACTACCTGCGGGGCGGGACGGCGACCGGATTGTGGCGGGGGAGCGGCGCCGCCGAGTTGGGTTTGGAAGGCCCGGTGAACGCTGAGGGTCTGGTGCGTTTATTCGACGGTGATCATCCCACCACCGGAGACCGCCTCGGTCGTCGGCTACGCAAGGATGGGGTGGCGGCATGGGACGTGACCTTTTCGGCTGACAAGTCGGTGTCACTGCTCTGGGCTCTCGGAGACGACGAGACCCGACGCCAAGTGCTGGAAGCGTTCGACAAAGCAACTTGCGCGGCTTTCGGATACTTGGAGTCGGTGGCATCGTCAACGAGGGGCGCTTCGAAAACACCGGTCTTGGATGACAACAGGAATCCGGTGCACAACGACGACGGGACACCGAAGTTTCGGGTGGAGACCTGGCCGATTCGCACTTCTGGGTTTGTGGCGGCGTCGTTCACCGAGTTCACCTCCCGGGCTGATGACCCTCAGCTGCACACCCATGTGGTGGTAGCCAACAAGGTGAAAGGTAACGACGGGATATGGCGGAGTGTTGACGGCAGGTTGTTGTATCGGCATCAGCTCGCCGCCGGCTATCTGCATGAGGCAGTGTTGCGTAGGGAGTTGACGGAGCGCTTGGGGGTGCGGTGGCAGTCGGTCCGCAACGGCATGGCCGACATCGAAGGGTTCACCCGTCATCAGATGGAAGCCTTTTCGAGACGTCGTCACCAGCTCGAAGAGTGGCGTGTGGAGCAAGGTCTTCCCGACACTGCGGCGGCCCGGGAGGTGGCGGTCCTAGCCACCCGCGGCGTGAAACAGGACCATCCGCTCGTGGAGCTGGAAGTGGAGTGGCGGCAGCGGGCCAATGAGGTTGGTCTGACGGCAGAACGAGTCGCCTCGGTCACGGACCACAGCAGGAATGTCATATCCCCAGATCCACTGGCTCTCTTCGAGAGTCTTGCCTCACCTGACGGGTTGACCGCACAGACTTCGACCTTCGCCCAATCTGAGGTCGTCAAAGAGATCGCGGCGGCGCTCCCCGAAGGGGGCTCTCGAGGCGAGATCGAAGCCCTCGCCGAGATGTTTCTCGACACCCCCGACGTAATCTCGGTCCTTGCGGGCCGCAACGTCGAAACCTCCGATTCCGGGATGGACGTCGCCGTTGGCGAGCCTGGAGTGCCTGTTGATTCGCGTGCCGGAGGTGGGGTGGCTCGGCGGATGCGACGCGGCGACGGAAAGATGTTTCCCGGCGCCGTGGACCGCCGGTACACGACTGTCGAACTGCTCGCCACCGAGCAGCGGATCATCGATCAGGCCATCGCCGGGGTGGGCACCGGTCGCTGGGTGGTACCGCACCGTTTGGTCGAGGCCAGGTTGCGACGCCATCGCCATCTCACCGACGGTCAACGGGAAATGGTGCGCTCCTTCGCCACCTCCGGAAACACCGTCGACGTCGGAATCGGTCCGGCGGGAACCGGCAAAACCGCAGTTATGGCAGTGATCAGCCAGCTTGCTGCTTTGACCGCCACTCCGATTGTTGGTGCGGCGCTGGCGGCTCGGGCGGCTGTCGGTCTTCAAACCGCCACCGGGATTCGGTCGACCAGCCTGGCTCGACTCCTCAACCAACCTGACGACACGCCTGGCCTTCCTTCGGGGTCTGTCGTCGTAGTCGACGAGGCGGGGATGGTGGGCACCCGTCAGCTCGCCGTAGTCTCCGACCTTGTTGAACAGGCCAGAGGGAAGCTGATCCTCATTGGCGATGATCGTCAGTTGCCCGAGATCGACGCCGGAGGTCTGTTCCGAGCCCTTGCCAACCGGCTCCCCACGATCGAACTGACCGACAACGTGCGACAGCGCCACGAATGGGAGCGGACTGCGCTGGCTGAACTCCGAGAAGGATCAGTCGGCGAAGCGATCGACGCCTACAACCAACATAAGAGGCTCATCATCGGACAGGACCGAGACGACACGATCACCAGAGCAGTGGGAGACTGGTATCGCCACGTCGTAGCCACCGGTGACCCCACGTCGGGGTTGCTCATCGGATACGACAACGACACCGTCGCCGAACTCAACCAACACGCCCGCAACCACCTGACCGCATTGCAACACCTCAACGGCCCCACGATTGAAGCCGGGGAGCGGGTCTTTCAGGCCGGTGACCGCATCCTCTGTCGAAAAAACCAGGACCGGCGCGGCGTGCTCAACGGTGACCTCGGAACCGTCCTCTCCGTCGACCCAGACCACGGCACCCTCACCGTTCGTCTCGACCGTGACCCCGAAACCCGGGAGCTGCCTTCCTGGTACGTCGGCGAAGACCACGTCGACTACGGCTACGC
>JAZFTN010000170.1:0-8276 GCA_036446715.1 Acidimicrobiia bacterium
GATTCTCGGTGTCCTCAATCATGCCCTCGACAACGCCGGTATCGACGTGATATCGGTCTGGGCTGCCGTGCCTCACTATCTGTCAAACCAGGAGTACCCACCGGCCACCGAAGCCCTCGCCGTCAAGGCAGCCGAATTGCTTGGTGTCACCCTCGAAATGGGTGACCTGGCTCTGGAGACCCGGCACTTTCTGTCTACCGTCAACGAGGCCCTCGAAGGCAACGACGAGCTGCAGAAGTACGTCGAGCGTCTCGAGACCGAAGCCGACGTCGACACTGAGAACAGTGAGGAGTTGATGGAGGAGATCGAGGACTTCCTTCGCGACCAGTCTTGATCGCCAAGCTCAGGTTCCCGGTACCGCGTGGGAGGTCGACAGCCTCGAGAACTCATCCTTGAGGTTCATCTTCTACATCCATCTGCTGAGCGCCACCGTTTGGGTGGGCGGCCTGGTTGTCCTGGGAGGTCTGGTTCCGGCGGTGCGCAAGACCACCGACGACCGTTCGGTGATCCGAGCAATGGCAAAGCGGTTCGGTGTGATGTCATGGACGGCTCTCGGTCTGCTGGTGCTGACCGGGACATTGATGGTGTTCGACCGGGTATGGACCGGGACCCTGATAGCCAAGATCGGACTGGTGATGGCATCTGCCTTGCTGGCCGTCTGGCACACAATGGCGGCCAGGGAGCAGTCACCGGCGGTTCGAGGAGCCATCCAGGGAGTAATCCTGATCCTGGCCCTGGTGATTCTCTGGTTGGCGACCACCCTCTAGCGCAAGGTCTGAGGCACAAAGAAGAACCGGGCCACAGCGGACCCGGTCCTTCACGCTTATCGAGAGGATGTCACTTCTTGCGTTTGTGACGATTCGCCTTCAAACGCTTGCGATACTTGTGCTTCGACATCTTCTTTCGACGCTTCTTCACCAACGAACCCATGCAAGAACCTCACAAAAAGGGGGGAGACAGCCATCATCGTCGCGCTATTCAGGGGTTAGGTCAAACCAAGCCCGTGGTGTCCATAGACTCGTTGATGACTCCGACCCCCTCTTTCCGGAAAGCGTCCGCCACGCGATCGGCCGTATCGAACGTGGTGATCGCCACGACCGAAGGTCCCGCTCCCGACCGGGCCACGTGAAGGGCGCCTGCCCGTCGCGCCACATCCATCAGGTGACCAACTTCGGGACTCAGGTGAGCCCTCGGAGCCTCGTGAATCTCATCGCCGTGGGCGGCTGAGAGCATGCCGGGATCCCCGGTGATGAGTCCGGCCGTGAGCGCGGAGACTCTGGCCAAACTGCGTATCACGACATCCCTCGGTATCTCGTCAGCGAGGATGGCTCGCGCCTTGTATGTGGGCAAGCGCGTGGGTGGCACGGCGACGACCGGCCTCAACGACGGATGGAAGGGAAGTCTCATCGGGAGCCCCTCGGCCGGTATGAGGACCAAACCGCCGTAAACCGCTGCACCCACCTGATCGTCGTGTCCCTCCAACTCCTTCGCCAAGCGAAACACGCGGTCTGGAGAGGCGTCCTCGCCGACTGCGCGAAGAGCTGCCGCGGTGCCAGCCACATAGGCCGCTGCTGAGGAGCCCAGTCCCTTGCCTATGGGAATCTCTGTGTCGACCACCATCGAAAGGGGGTTCTCACCAACGACCTGGCGTGCGGCAGCAAGCACGCCGTCGCCGTCCGTCGGCCCGGGCCGAAACTCCCCCACATGCTGGACCGACCACTCGTCCGCTTCACGGGCTCGCACTGTGCATCGGGGACTGAGGGCGAGTCCGATGCAATCAAACGCGGGGCCCAGGTTCGCTGTGGTCGCGGGTGCCGAGGCGACAGCCATTTCACTCACGCAATAAGCCTATTCGGCGTTACCGTGCCAACCGTGGGAGACCTGCTCGACTTCGAGAACCTTCTGCCGGAGCTGATCCTCGGTCTCGGTCTTGCCCTGCTGATCGGAAACGGGCTGGCCTGGTGGAAGCACCGTCAAGGCAAGGCCCCTAAAGGGGTGGAACACGCCCAATATCGGCCAGGAAGAGTCGTGTTCCTGTCGGCAGTCGGACTGCTTCTGAGTGTCTGGGGCGCGGTGACTCTCTTCACCTAACACTGAGCCAGACTCACCGTTGCTACGTCAAACCCACAACCGGACGAACGAAGTCGAGCTTTTCATGGAGTGGCTAGACGACAGCGCTGAGGGCGAGCAACACGTCATTGAGCTTCTGGCGCTTCTCGGCCAGATTCGCCGAGGAAAGCCGCTCCCGTTCGCCGGCCTCGGCCAAAGCCGTCTGATCCCCTGACTCGGTCTGTCTGGTGTTGAGTCGGGCCTCGGCGCGTGCGTCGACCGCTGTCCGTGTCTCCCCGAGAGCTGAGATCGTGGCACGTATCGTCTGAGCGGTGTTCTGGTCGGGTGCAGCCGCCTCGGCACGGTAGAGCTCATCCTTGGCCTGATTCATTCGGTCATCAAGCTGCGACCATGTCGCCAACATCGCCGTTCCGGCTGAGTCGTCCGCGCCTGTGCGGTGGTCGTAGAGGGCGTTTCCTCTCCATATCGCCAACTCGTCGGTAAGCCCATCGAACAGCCAACGAGCCTCGCTGTACCCATCACGGACATAATCCTTGAAGGACCTCTCTGTGGAGACGGGAGCCGGAACGGCGGCCTTCTTCCGCGACCGGCCCATGAGCATGCCTATCAGCAAAAAGGCCAGGAGAAACAGTCCGATGAGTAACGGCCAGTTGGTCTCGCTTTCGTCATCAGCGGGGGCTTCGCTCGTCGGGGGAGCCTCGGTCGCCGGAGGAGCCTCCGTGGTCGCAGGGGCATCCGTAGTCTCAGGAGCCTCAGTCCCAGGTGGGGCCTCCGTCGATTCGACAGGCAGGCTGATGTCGCCGCAGGCGGCCAAGGACAAGGCCAGCAAAACAGTGATCAGCAGCCAGATAGGACGGTCGGATTTCATGAGTCTCTCGTTTCGTGAAGAGTTGGAAGCAACCGAGAACTTAGCCGACCCAGGACCGATAACCACCATCGACAGCCATGCGGTCGAGCAGCTAGCCGAGAGTGAAGTGTGGGCTATTCTGGCCTCTCAGCGGGTGTGGTTCAATGGTAGAACACGAGCTTCCCAAGCTCGGGACGCGGGTCCGATTCCCGTCACCCGCTCAACCGCACCAAAACCAGAACACGAAACCCCGCCCAACCCCGAACCTGAGGTAGTTAGGCCCGGATACGGGTCTAACTACCTCAGGTTCGGTTCTATGGGGGCCGATGGCCGTTCTTGGTGGGTGACATCTACCATGCCCGTCCGATGATCTTCTCCGACCGATCTATCCGCGACGCCATCGAGAGTGGTTCGATAGTCATCGACCCCTACGACCCGGCGTTCGTGCAGCCATCCTCGGTGGACCTTCGGGTTGGAGACGGGTTCCGGGTCTTCGTGAATCACCGCTACTCGGAGATCGATCCCCGATCGCCACAGGATGACCTGACCCAACTAGTAGAAATGGGTGAAGACGAGCCATTCATGTTGCATCCAGGTGAGTTCGTGCTCGGATCGACCCTCGAGCGGGTCAAGCTGGCCCACGATGTCGTAGCAAGACTCGAAGGCAAGTCCTCCCTGGGCCGGCTTGGGCTACTCATCCACTCCACGGCCGGATTCATCGACCCCGGGTTCGAGGGCCATATCACCCTGGAGCTCTCCAACGTCGCCACGCTCCCCATCGCCATCTACCCCGGCATGAAGATCGGCCAGATCAGCTTCTATCAGATGACTACCGCCGCGGAGTTCCCTTATGGATCCCCTGAGCTCGGATCCAAGTATCAAGGTCAATCGGGCCCCACTCCGAGCCGCTCCCATCGAGACTTCGACTCCTCGGAGAGGTAACTAGCGCGTCTGTGCATATTCTCAATGTGTGCCATTACGGCCACACCCACCACTCCGAGTGGGCAAACTGGTACTGAGTGAGTCCCTGCCCGTAACGAGTCCCCCTCGGGAGCTTTTCGCTCCACGGGCAAGCGACGAACCCCTCCAGCGGCAACCTTCTGGTTGCCGCTCGTCTACTTGGAGTTTGCCGCGGCTGCCTCGATGCCTGCAATGATCAATTCGACCGAAGCATCGAAACTCGCATCGATCCCTATTGGCATTCCGAAGCCTTCCTTCGCTTCGAGGTCGAGGAATCCATGCAACAGCGCCCGTAGGGCTCGGATCAGATGGATTGCCTCACTCTGAGGAATCCCCATGTCCAACAGCACGTGCGCAACCAGAAACACCGGTTCGGCCATCGCTTCATACAGTTCGGTGTCTTCGTCGGGTTTGGGAGCCGGCAGGAAAGAGTCGTATAGCCCACGGTGATCACGGGCGAACTGCCGATCGGCATGGGCTATGGATCGAAGAGCCTCAGCTCCTTCTATATCTCCAATTGCCTCTTCGAACGTTTCCAGCAGTAGTTGCGAGCCGTGGATGGCCAGGAGTCTTCTCATCCCTGAGAGACCTTGGACGTGGTTGTAGAGAGAGGGCGTCTTGATGCCAAGCTCACCGGCGACTGCGGTAAGGGTGGCGGCTTCAAGTCCATCACGATCAGCGATGGACGCTGCCGCCTCCACAACGTCTTGGAGCGTGATCCCCGCTTTTCGACCCATCAGACCATCGGAGGCGTCCTCGCCTCAACCCGCTCCTTCATGGCCACATTCATAGCCTCAAATCCTCCTCTTGTCTTGCGGTCGAGGGAATTCCACAGCAGCGGGACCAGGACACCGCTGAATTCCTCTGAGTGGACAACTCGCGTCCCGGTCTCACTGGACAGGAGATCGAATCGATGGCGACCCGCAAACAACCCGGGTATGCCGAGGCGTCCCCACCACTCGAAGGTGCTCGGTGAAGTGGCCTCGGTCACAATCGGCTTGAACGTCGTGTCGTTGCCTTCCGACTGCCTCATGCGGATCTCGATTTGCTCACCAAGGGCAACCTCACCCGATCCGGCCACAACGAACGGGTTCCAGTCTTGATATTCGGACAGGTCGGTCAGCACATCCCACACGGTGTCGGGACTCGCGTCGATCTCTATCTCGGTAACAAGACGCCTCGGAGGAACACCTCCGGCGCTGCGGAGGCCAAGCCCCTGGAGGACAGCGAAGCCACCGACCACGGTGGAGACCGCTGCGAGCAGCCATTTGCCGCCAGCGGTCATCAGCCCGGGAAAGCCAATAATCACGATTGCACCGGTGACGACCCACATCAGGTCGAGGATGACGGTGAGACGAGTCAGACGAAGACTGATCGTCTCACGTCGTGCATTCCAGAGAATGGCCAAACCGAAACCGAACACCCCGACACCGATGACAGCGAGAACGACCGGGGCGAGCCCCATGAACTCCCCGAGTCGGGAAGCAAAGGCAACTGCGATTGCGCCTGACACGATGCTGAACACTGCGTTGCCCAAGAGCGACGCCCGAAGAAACGAATCTGATCGATGATCAGAAGAAGCCATTTTGATCCTCCTTGATAGTTATGACTAATGGTCTTAGTTACTCTAACTAAGGTTATTAGTCATGTCAAGGAGAGTTAGCTGACGTCACGACCCAGATTGGCGAACCGGGTGAACTCGGGCTGAAACGTCATCTCCACAGGACCCGTTGAGCCGGCGCGGTGCTTGGCGACGATCACCTCGGCTATTCCCCTCTTCTCCTGATCCTCAGGGTGGTAGTACTCGTGACGGTAGATGAACATCACTACGTCGGCATCCTGCTCGATCGCCCCGGATTCTCGGAGGTCGGCAAGCCGGGGGCGCTTATCCTCCCTCTGCTCCAGTGACCGATTCAACTGCGACAACGCGATGATCGGAACTCCGAGCTCCCTCGCGAGGTTCTTGAGATTCCTGGTGATCTCCGAAATCTCTTGTTGGCGGTTTTCTCGGTTGGGCGACTCCATCAACTGCAGATAGTCGACCACAACAAGGGAGAGCCCCTTCTTTCGCTTTAGTCGGCGGCACTTGGCGCGGATGTCGGTGACGGTCACCACAGGGGAGTCATCGATGTAGATAGGCGCTTTGTACATTTTCCCTGCGGCATCAACCACCCTTTGCCAGAGCGGGCCCAATTGACCGGCTCGCAGTTTCATCGAGTCGACCTTCCCTACAGAAGACAGAATCCTCTGGACCAGCTCCTCCTTCGACATCTCGAGGGAGAAGATCGCCACCGATTCGTCCAGAGCGGCCACATTGATAGCGATGCCCAGGGCCAAGGAGCTCTTCCCCATGCCCGGCCTCGATGCCACGACAACGAGGTTGGCCGGTTGGAGACCAGCCAGTTTTCGGTCGAGATCCACGTAGCCGGTAGCCAGCCCGGTGAGCTCACTTCCTCTTTGCTCCATCAGCTCGATCTGCTCGAGGACATCACTCAGCATCGGGCCAACTTCGACAAGAGTCTGCGAAGAGCGTCTCTCGGCGACACCGAGCACGGCCTGCTCTGCCCTGTCGAGCACCATGGCGATCTCCTCGTCGAGGTTGAAAGCCACATCGGTGACCTGCGCCCCGGCACGGATCAGTTCCCGTCGTTTGGCGTGCTCCTAGACTATTCCCGCGTAAAAGGAGATATTGGAGGTTGAGGGAACGATGTCGACCAGACGCGCCAGGTATTGGACTCCACCAACCTTCTCCAGCTCGCCACGTCGTCGCAAGACCTCAGAGACGGTGACGGCATCGATCGCCTGGTTGGAATCGAAGAGCTCTCGCATGCCCTCGAAGATGGCCTGATGCGCGGGCACGTAGAAGTCCTCTGGGTGAATCTGATCCATGACCTCATTGACCGCGTCCACGGAGAGGAGCACAGCCCCGATGATCGACTCCTCTGCCTCACGCGAGTGCGGGGGATTGCGGTAACCAGGCCGCAGCTCGTTTTGTTCGGTCATTCCAGTCATTTACGTCCTCTCCAACACGATGCCATACGCCACCGACAGATTTGGGTCTCGACGCGCAAGACCCCGCCGGACGGGGAAGTGGGAGCCGCCTTCAGCGGGGGAAGTGGACCGAACATAGACGACCGCAGGGGTCACCCCAACTCAAAGCGATGATTGTTTTTCGCGGTGGAAGAGATTGACAGCTAACCGCGAAATTCGTGGCTAGATCGAGTGGGTCAGGCCGGGATGATGTCGAGGGTGAGGGGGAACTCAACCTCGGTGTGGACCTTGATCTGGATCTCGTGGAGACCGATCGCCTTGATCGACTCGTCCATCTCAACCTGAGTCCTCTCCAACTCGATACCGGTGAAACGCTTGATGCCCTCAACGACATCGGCAACCGAGACCGATCCGTAGAGCTGGCCTTCGTCACCCGCCTGGGCCGCGAGAACCACACGGCTACCCACGAGCTGGGTGGCTATAGCCTCTGCAAGATCCTTCGCCTTGCGCTCCGCGGCAAGACGCGTCTCGCGGATGTTCTCAGCCGACGCAAGCGCACCATCGTTTGCCTTGATGGCGTACTTCCGTGGCAACAGATAGTTGCGGGCGAACCCGTCGGCAACGTCGACAACGTCACCACGCTTGCCCAGGTCCACCACGTCAGACGTGAGTATCAGCTTCATCGAGTACCCACATAGGGGAGAAGAGCCATCTCGCGAGCGCTCTTGACGGCCGTCGCCACTCTGCGCTGATCACGCGGGCACAGACCCGACACGCGACGACTGCGGATCTTTCCTCGATCCGAAACGAACTTGCGCAGGAAGGACGCGTCCTTCCAATCGAGGGCACCCCCCTGAGCACAAACGGCGCAAGGCTTCGGCTTGCCCCTGCGATAGTTCTCGCGTCGACCCCCCCGGGTTGCCCGCGGGGCTCTCTTGTTCTTACGTGGCATTGAACTGTCTCCTAGAAGGGTGCTTCGTCGGGCCCAAAGTCATCACGGGCCACGGGTGCCGTCGCCGGCGTGCTGTCGGACTTCTTATCGTTTGAAAAGTCGCCACCCTGGCGCTGGGTCTTGTTGACCGTGGCTGTGGCCCAGCGCAGAGACGGCCCGATCTCGTCGATCTGAATCTCCACGACGGAGCGTTTGTCGCCTTCCTGGGTCTCCCAGCTCCGCTGCTCGAGACGACCGCTCACGATCACCCTGGCCCCCTTCTGCAGCGACTCGGCCACCTGCTCGGCCTGCTCACGCCAGATGGTCCCGGTGAAGAAGCTGGTGCTCTCCTGCCATTCACCGTCCTGACCGCGCCAGCGACGGTTGACGGCCATCCGGATCTTTGCCATTGCGACACCCGATGGGGTGAACCGGAGTTCCGGGTCATCGACGAGGTTGCCGATGAGAGTGACGTTA
>JAZFTN010000171.1:0-3466 GCA_036446715.1 Acidimicrobiia bacterium
CTCTCAAGACAGTGATACACCTACACGACCCGTCTCACGAAAGGTTGACACAGAGGGCAGGCCGGAACCCCGGCCCCGTTCAACGCGTCCAAACACCCCGATTTGACACAAAGAGGCTTCGTTATGGGCGGCTCCCAAGAGAAGATCGCTCGCCCTGTGAGCCCAATGCATCAGGTAAACGGCGCCGGTAGCTCATTGACGGAGGCCTGGCTTTGTGGGCAGTCTGGCTCGGGAACGAGCGTGCCCTCTGTAGGAGCGCGCGGTGTCCACGGGCGAGTAAGGGAGGCTCAGTGGAGGATCAAACCCGACTCATTTACCTGTCGATCGCATTACGCATCTTTGGTGTGATATTCATTTTCGGCTTGTTTTTGATGATGGAGTTCATCTTCACGTCAGGATGGAGCTGGGAGCCACGCCAGTCTGAGTACGAGCAGATGATCATGGGCGTATACGCAGTGCTGGGCGTGTTCTTGCTGATCGCCGCACGGAACCCCCAGGAGCACCGCAGCCTTATCCTCTTCACTGTCTGGTCCAGCGTCGTGCACGGGGCGATCATGCTGGTACAGGCGCTGGTCGACGATGGAGAACGAGCCAACTTGGTCGGCGATATTCCCGCCTTGTTCCTTGTGGCCATTGTTCTTTGGTGGTTATTGCCCAAAGGGAGAAGAGAAGTCGCCGGCTGAGGGCCAGTTCAGAGTGTTGGTGTTCCCGACTTCGGGCACAAGCTCACTCGGAGCTAGTCGCCGCACATATCGGCTGCGGTTTCAGGTGGGGCGACACGTCCGCCCATAACCGGCATTATGTACATCTGAGAGACCGCCCATAAGTGCCTGATTGATGATGGGGGTGGCTGCGGGACGTCGGGTTCCGTAGCTTTGGGGGTTCGACGGGTTTGGCTCTCAATGTGCCTGGTCCACCCTCGTGGGTGGTCTTTGTAACGAACTGTCGGCCTGTCGAACCCTTAGGTCGTGGTGTGGCCCGTAAGAGGCGAACGCCGGAGGCAACCCGTGTTGTGATCAGGAGTGCCCACCGTGGCCATCCCCTGTGACTTAACCAAGGAGGTTGACATGGTCACGACGATTGGTATCGATCCGCATGAGGCAACCCGTACGGCGGTTGCGATCAACGGATCCGAGACAGTGTTGGGAGAGTTGACTATCCCGGCCGACCGCTCCCAAACCAAGACACTCCTCGACTGGGCTCGAAACCTTGATGGTGGCGGGCGTGTCTGGGCGGTGGAGGCTGCCGGTGGACTCGGCTTCCTGTTGTCCCAACAGTTGGTCGCTGGTGGTGAACAGGTTGTCGACGTGCCCCCAGTGTTGGCCTCTCGTGTCAGGCTGTTGGGATCGGGCCGTTCGGATAAGAACGATCCCAACGATGCCCGGTCGGTGGCAATAGCTGCTCTCCGTCAACCCGGACTGGCGGTGGTCCTGCGGGAGGATCACACCCAGGTGTTACGAATGTTGGCCAAACGTCACCTGGAGGGTTGACCACGCTCATTGAAACTCCCCAGACCTGCTCACTGAATTTCCCCACCTTCTGAGAGATACCCGTCATCGGGTGGGGTCCTCTCCAAGCTGGCTGTCAGCAACGACTAACCGGCGAGGAGAGGAGCCCTCCCCTGATGTTGACACAGGAGGAAGACGTGGAGATTCATGCATTGAAGAAGAGGGGCTGGTCGATCTCGGAGATCGCCCGCCATACCGGAAGGGATCGCAAGACGGTCCGAGCGTATCTGTCTGGTGCACGCCAACCAGGAGTCCGGATGACTGTTGAGCCGGATCCGTTCGACCTCATCGAGGCATACGTGCGGCAGCGGCTTTCGGATGATCACGGCGTGTGGGCAACGACGCTGTTCGACGAAGTCGAAGCTCTCGGGTATGACCGTTCGTATCCAACGTTCACCCGCAAGATACGCCAGCGTCGGCTGCGTCCGCATTGTGAAGGGTGTTCGGGGGTGAAGGGCCGGGCCACGGTTGTGATCGTTCATCCGCCGGGTGAAGAGATTCAGTGGGACTGGGACGAGTTGGGGACCTGTCCGTGGGATCCGACTGTGGATGTGTCGATGCTGGTCGGGTCGTTGTCGCATTCGTCGATGAGTCGGGCGTGGCTCACCTATTCAATGGATCAGCCGCATCTCATCGAGGGCGTCGATCAGGTGCTGCGTCGTTTTGGTGGCACCGCAAAGGTGTGGCGGGTGGATCGGATGGCGACGGTGATCAACCCGACCACAGGCAAGATCCAGGCGTCGTTCGCTCCGGTGGCGAAACATTACGGGGTGACGGTGGTGCCGTGCCCACCGAGACGGGGAAACCGTAAAGGCGTCGTCGAAAAGCAAATCCACTTTCTGACTCAACGCTGGTGGCGAACCCTCGGTGCAACGTCGCTGGCTGAGGCGCAGGCGTCCCTGGACCGGTTCTGCGCGACAAGCGGCGTCGCGACGACACGACCGTCGGTGAACTCGGCGCCTCCGAGCCGCTGCTCGGGCTTCCCGAGATGGCGTATCCCGCCACCTCAGAGGTCACCCGGATGGTGGCTCAGAATGCTCTGGTGTCGGTTGACGGCAACCGATACTCGGTTCCGCCGGCACTGGTCGGGATCGAAGTCACCGTTCGGCGCCGTCTCGGTTCTGACCAGTTGGTGATCATCTCAGCGGCGGGGACACCGGTCGTGACCCACCGGGTCGCTCCCCGTGGTGTCGGCAGAATCGTGCGGCTTCCCGAACACACCGCAGCGTTGGAAAACGTGGTGCTGGCAGCGTTCACCACCGACCGGCCGTGCCCAACAAAGGCGAATCGTCCGCCGTCTGGCGCGGCGTTGGCGATCGCCGCCGAACTCACCGGCAGCGTTGGTTCGGATCCGGTCATCGACCTGGCCACGTATCAACGGTTCATCGACACCAAAGACGGTGTGTAATGAGCACCGATTCGGTCTACCAGCAGCTGCGGGCCCATCTCGCCTATCTGAAACTGGGAGCCGCCGCCGAAGCGCTCCCCGAAGAGTTGGAACGGGCCCGTAACACCAAGACGGGTCACACCGAGTTTGTTGAAGCGTTGCTCCGTATCGAGGTTGACGCCACCGAACAACGGCGTCTCAACGCCAGGATGCGGTTCGCTAACTTCCCCGCCCCATGGACTGTCGACGACTTCGACTTCTCAGCCCAACCATCGGTCGACGAAACAATGATCCGCGAACTGGCGACCGGTGGTTACCTCGACGACGCCACCAACATTCTGTTCATCGGCCCCCCCGGCGTCGGGAAAACCATGCTGGCCATCGCCCTCGGCCACGCCGCCGTCGATACTGGACACCGGGTCTACTACACCACCGCAGCCGACCTCGCCGCCAAATGCCGCAA
This sequence comes from Acidimicrobiia bacterium, assembly GCA_036446715.1. Classification (GTDB taxonomy): domain Bacteria; phylum Actinomycetota; class Acidimicrobiia; order Spongiisociales; family ZC4RG35; genus SZUA-217. Next base: position 3,359 of record JAZFTN010000171.1, read on the forward strand.
AGCGGCGTTGGAAGGACGCTGGGCCACCATGATGCGGTTCTACTCCGGTCCCGCCGTTTTGATCGTCGACGAACTCGGCTATCTGGGAATGCCCGCCGAAGACGCCGC
>JAZFTN010000172.1:0-2900 GCA_036446715.1 Acidimicrobiia bacterium
GCGTTCTACGTGACGTTTGATCTCTTCGACGACATCATCTTGTTCCAGTCCTCCACGATCCTGTGGGGGGTTGTCTTCTTGATGGTCGCCGGTTTCACTTACGGCAAGGTTGGAGCCAAGCTGCTCGGATACGCACTTGTGATCACCGGGCTGTGGGGGTTCCTCCCCGCGGTGTATCTGGCACTCAACCAGCCCATCCCGTGATGTAAGAGCATCCGAGCGGCAGCTATTTGTCTTCACGACGAGATTGGTCGTCAGGTCAAGCTGACGCCGAACAGCAACTCGCACGTGTCTTGAGACCGCCCATGACTGAACCCATGACCCGCACATCCAACGGTATTCATGAGGAGCGGTGGCCCACAGTCATCGCCAAGGATTGACCGGAGCAACTCGTCGGCTTTCTTGTCCTCTTCGGACTTCTTCTTTCTGAACAAGGCCACGGGCTTTCGAGCCTACGCGACGTGAGGCCGCGTGCTTGGGAGACCCGGGCGAACGGGGTCCACTCTTCCGGTTCCGATATCCTCCGTAGTCTCGTGCCTGAACCAGCCGACGCTCAGCTCTCGAGGAAAGCGGCCGTGGCCCAAAGGGGCCGAAATCGTGCGTTTGCCCAGGTAGACGGCCTTCAAACAGGCATCGTTATGTGCACTCAACCCGACGAGATCGTTGGTGACGAATACGAATGGGGATCGTAGCCCCAACCGACCGGTCGGTTGGTGTAGGTTCGGAATGCTGGCGGCGAGAGCAGTGATACCGCGGGAGTCGTAGAAGGGATAAACATCGGTTGTCCGGCGTTTTCGTAGCACATTTAATGACGCGACAACAAGGAGTGGCGTGACCAGAAGCAACCATTTCGGTCGTTACAGGAGCGCGCCCATTACGGGCGGGACGGCCACGTTCAGAAAGTAGGCCTTGGAAGGTCTGGAGTGGAGATTGGTATGTCGGTGGATTCGTTACGTGAAGAGGTTCGGGGCGAGGTTTTTGTAAATGGGGACGAAGGGTATGAGGAGGCTCGTTCGGTTTACAACGCCATGATCGACAAGCGACCTGCTCTGGTGATTGGAGCGGTCGACGACGCTGATGTGATTGCTGGTGTGCGTTACGCCGCCGATGGTGGCCTCGACCTATCTGTCAGGGGCGGCGGGCACAGTGTCCCCGGATTCGGTACCAACGACGACGGAGTAGTTATCGACTTGGAGCGCATGAGGGGAATACGAGTCGACCCCGAAGCTCGTACGGTTCGCGCCCAAGGAGGGGCTATCTGGGGCGACCTCGACCACGCCACCCATGCTTTCGGTCTGGCTACGACGGGAGGCATCATCTCGACGACGGGTATTGCTGGTCTGACACTGGGCGGGGGGATTGGCTACCTCACGCGGGGCTACGGTTTGTCTTCGGACAACTTGATCTCAGCCGATGTGGTCACTGCCGACGGCAGACTGGTCCATGCCAACGATGACGAGAACTCGGACCTGTTCTGGGCGGTTCGGGGAGGAGGAGGCAACTTCGGGGTCCTGACCAATCTGGAGTATCGACTCCACCCTGTGGATGTGATCTACGGCGGACCGATGTTTTTCGAGGTTGATTCGGCCCGAGACGTGCTCAGCTTGTACCGGGAGTTCATTGCCGACGCCCCTGAGGAGTTCGGCGGCTTCTTTGGCTGGCAGATTGCTCCACCGTTGCCTTTCATTCCTGAGGATCGTCACGGCGACACGTTCTGCATGATCGTCTCGTGCTGGACCGGACCTTTGGATGAGGCTGAGGAGGTACTCAAGCCGTTCCATGATGTGGCCCCGGTGGTCGCTGAACATGTCGGCCCAGCACCGTATCCGGCATTGAACTCGGCATTTGATGACTTGCTGCCTCCGGGACTCCAGCATTATTGGAAGGCGAACTATGCGGTAGAGATCACCGACGAGGCCATTGATGTTCATCTCGAACACGGCCCCAAGGTGCCCACGATGCAGTCGACGGTGCACCTTTACCCGATCAACGGGGCGTGTCACCGGGTGGAATCCGACGCCACTGCGTTCGGGCATCGTGATGCGTCTTTCGCGCCCGTGATCGCGGGAATGTGGGAGGACCCGGCGGACAACGAAGCGAACACGGCTTGGGTGCGTGACTACGCCGCAGCATTAGCGCCGTACTCCAAAGAAGGCGGGTACATCAACTTCATGGCGGCGGACGACCAGGAACGAGTCGCAGCCAACTATGGAGCCAACTATGACCGTCTCGTCGAGGTCAAAACGAAATATGACCCCGCCAACCTGTTCCACATGAACCAGAACATTGTTCCGAACTAAGTGCAGAACGAATTGATTGTGTGCTGCTACCCGTCTTGTGACCTGATCGTGCCCGAGACCATCCATTCGAGATGCCGCCAGTCGTCTGGTCTGACGGTACTCCGGCCCATACGCTCGAGATGAAGGGGCTGGTCGAAGCTTGCAAGATGGGAGAGCCCTTCGAAGCAGCCCGAGTTGAGGTGCCCCAGAAGATCCGCTCGTCGGCCCCACGACCTTAGAGCCCGTCCAACACGCGATTAATGAAGCCCCCCGCGGGGGCGAGGGGCTCCCAGCGTTCGGGCATCAGGTGATGCTGGGAAGGGGCGACCAGCCCGAACACCGGAACCGTGTTGTCCAAATCGACAGCCAGTCCACGGTCCCAAGCCACCGACCATGGCCGAGAGCGGTTCTCCCAGCTAGGGCCGAAAGTCCCTATCCGACTTTGAGCGGTTGAATCCCCAACCAGGACAACCTCCCCGAAGAGCACAACTAGAGGGCCCCCTTCCTGTGGTCGTGAACGCTACGCAGTCATTGGTCGGCTTCGTCTCCAGCAGTCGGTCTCATGCAGCACAATCGGCGCAGATCACACCCGCCGCGCTCGCCGTTGCAAATCCGCCTAGA
>JAZFTN010000173.1:0-5282 GCA_036446715.1 Acidimicrobiia bacterium
GGCCGCGGTCGACGCGGGTGTCCGCGGCGCCGAGAAGGTCGGCGAAGTGACCGCTACCCATGTCATTGCCCGTCCGCATGTCAACGTGGATCTCGTGTTGCCCCTGGGCCGTCAGGATCAGGCGCAGGACGATCTCGGCTGACCACCTCGAGAAACAGGAGAGACCCATGCATCTAGGCAGGGTCGCTGGAACCCTCGTAGCCAGCCGTAAGGAAGCCCTTTTGTCGGGGATGAAATTCCTGGTTGTGAGACAGATCGACGAGGCGAACCAGGAGACAGGGACATATGTGGTGGCCGCTGACGCTGTCGGCGCCGGCTTTGGTGAAGTGGTCTTGTACGCCTCGGGCAGCTCGGCGCGTCAAACCGAGATGACCAAGGATCGTCCATGCGACGCCGTGATCATGGCGATCGTGGACTCCTGGGATATCGGTGGCGAAGTCCGGTACCACAAGGGTGAGGAGGAAGCTGCTGGATAGGTCGAAGCTCAGCGACAGCGAAGTCCGCTCGATAATCGATCGTGTCAAAGGCCGGGTTGCCGCGGCCGAATTTGCCGACCGATCCGGTCCGACGCTGCGCGCCAGCGATCAGCTTGCGATTTCGGACGTGGAGCTCGGCGACGGAATCCACCCCACTATCGACGAGGCTGTGCGAACTGCCCGCCAGGCTTTCGAGGGCTACCGCGAGATGGGTCTCGAAGCAAGGAAGACCATTGTCGAAGCCATGCGGGCAGCCATGCTCAAGGAGGGGGAGCGTCTTGCCTATATGGCCGCGGAGGAGACCGGGATCGGTCGGGCCGAAGACAAGGTCGTCAAGAATCGGCTGGTGACCACCAAAACCCCGGGTCCGGAGGACCTGGAGCCTCATGTCGTCACTGGCGATGCCGGGATGGTTGTGACTGAGTACGCGCCCTACGGTGTCATCGGTTCGATCACCCCCACCACCAATCCCACCTCGACCATCATCAACAACTCGATTGCAATGGTCTCAGCGGGCAACGCCGTCGTCTTCAATGTTCACCCCAGTGCCAGTCTCGTCTCCGTGGAGAACATCAAGCTTCTCAATCGCGCGGTGGTTGCCGCAGGGGGACCGGCCGATTTGATCACCGCAACTCCACAGCCGACTCTCGAGTCGGCGCGCGAGGTCATGCATCATCCCGACATCCGGGTTCTCCTTGTCACGGGAGGACCGGGCGTGGTCAAGGAGGCGCTGAAGACCACCAAGAAGGTGATCGCCGCCGGTCCGGGCAATCCGCCCGCGGTCGTGGATCAGACGGCTGACCTGGATGCCGCGGGGCGTGACATCGTTCGTGGGGCCTCGTTCGACAACAACGTCATCTGCACCGATGAGAAGACCACGATCGTCGTTGATACCGTGGCCGATCGTCTGGTTCAGTCGATGGTCGCCAACGGGGCCTATCGACTCAAAGAACATGAGCTCAAGCGTCTGGAACGGGTCATCTTCAAGGAGATGGGGCCACCCAACAAACCGGGGATGATCAACCAGGCACTCATCGGGAAGAGCGCCGCAGCGATTCTCTCCGAGATCGGTATCACGGTCGACGGTGATGTTCGGTTGGTGGTGGCCGAGGTACGGAGTGAGCACAATCTTGTTTGGACCGAGCAAATGATGCCGGTGATGCCCGTTGTCAGGGTGCACAACGTCGACGACGCCATCGATCTGGCGGTGCGGTCAGAGCATGGCTTCCGTCACACAGCATCGATTCACAGCACCAATGTCGACACCATCACTCGGATGGCCCGGGCAATGGACTGCAGCATATTTGTGGCCAACGGCCCCAACTTCAGCGGTCTTGGAGAGGGTGGCGAGGGTTTCACCTCATTCTCCATCGCCAGCCCGACAGGGGAGGGAATGACCCGGCCGCGGCACTTCTCACGAGTCCGAAGGATCAGCGTCGTGGGAGCTCTGCGCATTGTCTGATCCCGCCATCGCCCTCATCGAGTTCGACTCGATCAGCGCCGGCATCGTGTCCGGCGATGCCATGGTCAAGTCGTCTCCCCTGGGGTCGATCTTTGCGGGGACCGTCCATCCAGGGAAGTATCTGGTCCTGGTCACCGGTGACACCGCTAGCGTCGAGGTCGCTCTCTCTACCGGGACCGACATTGGCCGGGGTCACATCACCGACTCGGTGTTTCTCCCCGACATACATCCGGACGTGACATCCGCGATTGTTGGCGGAGCCAAAGGGGCGACACTCGGTGAGGACGCTTTGGGGATCGTCGAGACCTCCTCGGTCTCCGCCGTTATCGACGCTGCTGATGCCGGTGTCAAGGCGGCCCTTGTGGTCTTGGGGGCGGTCCGCCTCGCCGACGGTCTGGGTGGCAAGGGATATGTCTTCTTCTCCGGGACGGTTTCCGATGTGGATGCTGCCGTTGAAGCGGCGGTGAGCCGTGTCGAGCCTCATGGCAAGTTGATTCGCGCCGATGTGATCGCCCAGTTGCATGAGGAGATGGCCGAGAACCTCGGGAGTGAGCTTCGATTCTTGAAACGAGTCGAGAGCTGACATGCAGTTGGCTCGCGTCCTCGGCAGTGTCGTTGCGACCGAGAAAGTGGAAGGTCTCGATGGCTTCCGCTTCCTGGTCATACAGCCTTTGGATAAGACCCAAAAACCGTCCGGTGGAACGGTGGTGGCCGCCGACGCTGTTGAAATGGCCGGGCCGGGAGAGCTTGTCTACTTCGTCAGCTCGCGAGAAGCGGCGGAAGCCTTGCCGGAGCGGTTCGTCCCCGTGGATCACGCCATTGTCGGGATCGTCGACGATGTCCACTTGGGGGCGGACGCGTGAAGGTGGGCAGGGTTGTCGGAACGGTTGTGTCAACCGTCAACATCCCACTCCTCGATGGTCATCGGCTGCTGGTCTGCGACATAAAGGCCATCTCTGGGGAGGCTTCGGGTTACACGATCGCCGTCGATGTGGTCGATGCCGGTGTAGGGGAGACAGTCCTCATCCTGGACGAGGGCACTTCCGCACGGCAGATTCTTGGCCTCGAATGGGGGGCGATCCGTGCCGTGGTCGTCGGTGTTGTCGACGAGTTGATGATTGACGGCGAGCTTCGCGAGGTGAGCTAGTCGCGTAGGTTCTGGCCCCTTTTCTCTATTGTCAACAGACCTACTCGTTAGGTGGAGTGACACCTAGCTGAGCCCACATCGTGTTGATGTCACCTATGCCTCGGTGTTCGACGATACGCTCATCGGTGACCCGGTCGACGTGCATGACTGTGAAGTCGACCTTCCGATGCGTCGGGGCTACGCCCATGAGATATCCTTCGTGGCGGCCCTGGTAGTGACCAACGGTCGCTACAACACCGGCCTCTGTTACGACGTAGTCGAACTTGTGACGACCCTCGGGAAAGGCGTCAACAAATGCCTGACCGAAAGCGACGAAACCGGGCCAATCGAGACTCTGGGTACCAAAAACGATCGCCTCGAACTCGTCGCCGATTGCATCGAAGCTGCTGAGTGTCCCGCGGTCGAATTCCTCGTAGAAACTGATTACGACGTCTCTTGAGCCCGCATCTCCATTGGGCCCGTTGTTGTCGGAATGTGTGTCGATTGCCGTCATGGCTTTTCCTTTCCTGGTTGTCCTCAATCAGCCGTCCCCGAGCTGCTGTGCAATTGCGCTTTGGTCCATCCACACGTTTTCTCGGCGTATCGAACCGTCTTCGGCGAACTCGAATACGTGAAGGATCCGGAACTCCAGCGGTCGACCTCGGCCGGGCAAGCCGAACGGTGTCCCCACAGCGATACCTTTCCAGACACTTTCATCAACGACAAAGTCGTCGCCGTAGTAGCGGTGAACGGTCGTCACCGACTCTCCCTTTAGGTCGGCGTACATTTGTTCGTAGAAACCCTGGGCTTGTTTCCGGCCACGAAGCGGACCGGTTGGAGAACCGACAACGTCATGGTCGACGTCGCGTGTCAAAGTGCTTAGTACTCCAGCGACGTCGTCCTGAACCTCATACTCGAAATGCTCGTCAATAACTCGGTCCATTTCTTGGCGTGTCAGCACTGCCATCAGCTAGCTTCTTTCTTTTATGGTACGCTAGTTCGGTAACGTAACACCTGTTTCATAAGGGGTCAAATCCGTATGTCTGACAGAGCACCTGACACCACGCTTTCCGGCGTGAGAGCAAGCGCCACCGAATCGGGCCGCATCAACCAGAAGACCAGAACACGCCGCGCCTTGATTGGCGCCGCAGAAGAACTGATCGCTGAAGGCGAGATGCCGACCCTCGCCGAGGTCGCCGAACGGGCACTGGTCTCGAAGACAACGGCATACAGGTACTTCGCCTCAGCAGAGGATCTGATCGAAGAGGTGTTCTTCGACCGAGACTTTCCCCAGGCGGAGGACGTTCTTGCAGACGAGGGTGACGATCTCGCCTCCCGGGTCCTGACAATCGAGGAGGCGTTCAACGATGCGCTACTCGCCCGCGAAACTGCCATGAGGGTCATTGTTCGCAATGCGCTAGACATGTGGCTCGCCAACGACGACGATGATCCGGTATACCGTGTGGGACGTCGAATGGCGCTGATTGATGCGGCAATCGACGGAGCTGAGGGAGCCGACTCGGCGACCCTTCGAAGGCTCCGCAATGCTCTAGCGCTAACCATTGGACCAGAAGCCGTCATCGCTGCCCGAGACGTATGCGGTCTCAACCCATCCGAAACACGCAGCCTGACCCGATGGGCTACCGAAGCCCTCCTCAATCATGCCCTGGACGGCGACGGATAACAACGCAAGGCCTCCATGCACACCTCAGGAACGCGTTCTAGCCCTTGGGTGGGCTGTCCCAGTCCTGGACGTCACTCCCTTTCTCACGGGCCAGGATGTCGAGGGCGGCTGCAGCGCCTGCTCCGGCGGAGATGATGGCCTGGCTTCGGGTGGGCCGGACCGAACGGCCGACCACGTAGACCCGGTCGATCGAGGATCGGTTGTCGCGGTCGACCTCGATCGCGCCGGACTCGTCGACTGCAACGCCCAGTGATAGGGCAAGCTCCGGGTTCTTTCCCTCAGTGAGGATCAGATAGTCGGCGACGTGCTCACCGGTGTCGGTTTTCACCGTGAATCCCTCATCTGCGGTGACTGAACTCACCTCTTCATCGAGGAGGGTGGCGCCGACCGCCGAAACCTGGCCCCGCGCCACCTGCTGAAACTCGGTCCCCGCTATCTCGGGCAGCCCCAGGTAGTTGTGCAGATACGCATAGTTCATGGCCGTCTTGTCGGTTCCGAACACAGTCACGGCCTGGTCGTTCTTTGCCAGGAACA
>JAZFTN010000174.1:0-8841 GCA_036446715.1 Acidimicrobiia bacterium
TTCATGGCTATTGCCTCGGTCAGGGGATCAATCTGATTTCGGCATGTGACATCAGACTCGCTTCGTCCGATGCTTCGTTCTCGATAAGAGAGACCCGGCTGGGCATCGTCGCCGACGTTGGTGCGTTGCAACGTCTCCCCAGAATCATCAATGCCGGCCATCTCGCCGAGCTTGCTTTCACGGGGAAGGACATCGATGCCGCCAGAGCCAAAGACATCGGCCTGGTCAACGACATCTACCCCGACCAGGACGCCCTCATGAAAGCTACTTACGAACTCGCTGCAGAAATCGCCGCCAACTCGCCCCTGACGGTTTCGGGAGTCAAGAAGATCCTCGCCGCCAACGACGGCCGAACTGTTGACGAAGCACTCGACTATGTGGCTCAATGGAACTCATCGTTCCTGATGTCAAACGACCTGATGGAAGCGATCAGTGCGTTCATGGAGAAACGCCAGCCTGAGTTCAAGGGCAACTGAGAGCGGGAGATCCCTCTCGGGAACCTTCCGCCCCGCTCTCCCCTATCCCCGGCGGTCCTGACGCAACAGCGTCCGTACCGCTGAGTTTTTCCAGAGGTTCCCGAACTGTGACCACTGCCGACGTTTGTCGACGAGACCTACTGTCGCCGATATGGGCTCGCTGGTGCCGAAGTGGGCGCCCACCTGCGTCAATGTGTGATTCCAGATCTTGTCTTCGAGCCGGCTGGTATAGATCCTGAAACTGGCCTCGTAGAGCGGATCGTTGGCCCGGACAAGCAGGTGAATGCGAGCCACCGTCGTGCCGTACCAGAAGTCGCCGAAGTGCTCCTTCCAGGTCGATATCACTTCTTCCGGGCTCGGTCCCGGAATCGAAACTTCGTAGGTCTTTTGCCAAAGTTGACCGAATCTCTGGAGGGGCCCGGTGGGTTTGCGACCCTCGACGTTGCCCGTGACGGCGCCTTCGGCGACCTCACCCACTTTGAACTCATCAATTGGCTTCGCCCAATTCTCGGCATCTCTTGGTTCAGACATCACTTCTCCCTTCATGCCAAGTTCTACGGGAGTGCCGTTCCGCAACCGTTACGAAGCCCGGTTAACCGTGTCGTAACGCCAGATAGGGCAGAATCGTGGACTGATGAGCGAATTCGATACGACAGTTGTCGGGGCCGGACCCAACGGCCTGGCCGCCGCCGTGGAAATGGCACGCTCCGGCCGAAAGGTGCTCGTGGTAGAGGGCGCCGACGAGATAGGTGGCGGAACACGAACCGAGGAGCTGACGCTGCCCGGGTTCCTCCACGACGTTTGCTCGGCGATTCATCCGGCCGGGGTGGCCTCACCGTTCTTCAACGAACTCGGGCTGGAGATCGACTGGATTCAGTCACCCATCCCGTTCAGCCACCCCCTCGACGGCGGCAGATCAGTCGCTCTCCACCGCTCCGTCGAGGAGACTGCCGGTCAGTTGGGTGTCGACGAGGCCAGCTATGCCGGGTTGATGAGGCCCATGGTGGAGGGGATCGATGACTTGGTCGAGGACATCCTCGCCCCCCTATCGCTGAACCCCAAGCACAAGACCAAGTTCGCTCGCGTTGCCGCCATCGGCGCCCTTCCGGCGTCGCTTCTAGTCAAGAGGTTCAAGACGGAGGAAGCCAAGGCGTTGATCGCCGGTCTGGCTGCCCACTCGATTGCGCCATTCAATGCCCCGGCTACGTCTGCCGTCGGGGTGATGCTCGGAGCGATAGGTCACTTCTACGGATGGCCAATGGCGAAGGGCGGATCGAGGAGCATCGCCATGGCCCTGGCAGATCGACTGGAAGGGCTGGGCGGCGTCATCGAGACGGGGCGCTGGGTCGAGAACATCCGCGAGTTGCCTGGTGAAGCTGCTCTCCTCGACGTCATGCCCCCTGCGGCCTACCGGATCGCCAAGGATCAACTCTCCCCATCGAGCCTGCGACGTCTCCCAAGATGGCAGCCGGGACCGGGAGTCTTCAAGGTGGATTGGGCGTTGAGTGAGCCCATTCCCTGGGCCGACCCGTTGAGTAGCCAGGCGGCAACGGTTCATGTCGGAGGCTCATATGAAGAGGTGGAGGCGGCCGAGGCGGCTGTGTTCAAGGGAGAGCATCCGGATCGCCCGTTTGTGCTGATGGCTCAGCAATCCCAGTTCGATAACACCCGCGCCCCCACGGGGAAGCACACAGCGTGGGGCTATTGCCATGTGCCCAACGGCTCGGACGTCGATATGACCGAGGCCATCGAGAATCAGGTCGAGCGATTCGCCCCGGGATTCAAAGATGTCGTGCTCGAGCGGTCCACCCGGAACGCGGCTCAGTATCAGACCTACAACCCCAACTATTTGGGCGGGGACATCGGAGGAGGCGGGTTTGGTCTGAAGAAGATCATGCAGATGGGCGCCAAACGGCCCTACCAACTCGGTGGCGGGGTCTTTCTGTGCTCATCGGCGACTCCACCAGGCGCGGGCGTCCACGGCATGTGCGGCTATTACGCCGCCCGGGCAGCCCTCGCCTAAACCCGTAGGCGTATATATCACAGGCGCTCTTGCGTATATACTTCCGTCATGACCAAGCGTCTGATAGAAATTGATGACGAGCTGCTCACCTTGGCCAGAGAGCTGGCCGACGCCGAAACCATCAAAGGAACAGTGGAAGAAGCACTAAGACGACTCGTCCGCATCGAAATGACCAAATTGCATATCGAGGAACTCGCTGAATCACTCGAGCCAAACGCCGTTGAGCTCCTCGAGGAATCCCGACGCGTCGACCCGCCGCCCGGTGGCTTTCCTGATTGACACGTCGGTCTGGGGGCGGGACAACCAGCCGGCAATTCAGGAGCGACTGCAAGAGCTGAATCGCGCGGAGGATCTGTGGACTTGCCGAGCGATCGATGTCGAGGTCCTTTACAGCGCTCGTGCGAAAGATGTGTCGACACACGTCCAGCGCCGAAGATACCTTCGGCGTGTGCCCATCACCCCTGACATCATGGAGCGATCTCTTGATGTTGCAATCGAGATGGCTGAAGCCGGTCTTCATCGCCATGCCAAACCAATGGACCTGATCATCGCCGCTGCGGCGGAGGCAGCCGAACTGACGATCCTCCACTATGACAGGGACTTCGATTACATAGCCTCGGTTACCAGCCAACCCACCGAGTGGGTGGCCCCACCCGGGAGCCTGGACTAGAACAGCCCTAAGCCGAGGCGGCCGAATCCTCGTCGTCGAATCCTGAGCACCGTCGTTGAGTCAGTGCTCCAACCATCGTCGGTTGGCATCTGGATCAGGGACTGACCCTTTCAGGCCGCTTTGTGAAGATCTACGCGGGTTATGGCCGCGCGAATCTTCACAAAAGGGACTCGGGTGACGGTCAGCCGCTAAAGCATTCGCGCCGATCTGCCGAAGTAATTCGGGTTATGACTGTTTCAAACATTGTTCTCGACGATTGGGCAACCAGACCACTGGGCAAGGCTGCCCGCATCGCGATCGCAGCGGGCGGGATGATCACCGCCACGCTTGTTCTCCTGATGGCGACCATGCTGACCAGCGGCGCATGGCTCTTTGTCCTCGCCGGGGTGGCTCTCGCAGCCACTTCGGTGCGAGCAGCCAGGTTCCCGACCATCACCCGACTCGGTGTGGTGGCGGCCAATCTCGTCGCGATACCGCTCATCGCCCAAATCATCTAAGTCTCACCGATGCCCGATAAGGGCATCGGACGTCAGCAACGGCCGCCGGCTAACGGGGGCCGTTGATGTTGGCAGGCCTTCCAAATCGCTTCCTTTCCGCCATCTAGATATAGTCGTGCGCGGTCGAGGACGACCCTCGGTCCCGTCGACTAATCACACTCTCTAATTGGAGGTTCAATGCCGCTTCTCGACCTGTTCTGGTCCATGCTCTGGTTCTTTATGTTCTTCGTGTGGATCTGGCTGCTGATCACGATCTTTGCCGACATTTTCCGCAGCGAAATCTCCGGCTTTGGCAAGGCAGGCTGGATCCTCTTCGTGATAGTCCTTCCCTTCCTCGGAGTCCTCATCTATCTGATCGCCAATGGCGACAAGATGCAGGAGCGCTCGATGAAGCAGGCTTCCGATATGGCGAACGCACAGCGCGACTACATCCAGTCGGTTGCCGGTGATAGCTCGTCGGCCGCCGACGAGATCGGAAAACTCGCCTCGTTGAAGGACTCCGGCGCGATCAGCGACGCGGAGTTCCAGGCACAGAAGGCCAAGCTTCTCGCCTAGCCCAGAACCACACTCAATTGGAGAGACCCCCATCGAAGATGGGGGTCTCTTCTCATTGCCGTCCGGGAGGGCCTCGTCAGTCGTCCACCGCAAACTCAAAGGTGGTGGTCGGAACCCACTTGACCGAGACGCTCACTGCCTGACCAAACTCCTCTTCGAATGCCGCCGCCAGATCGTCGATTGGGGGGGGCTCCTCGGCGCCTTCAACGATGATGGCGAATTCGCCATCGAGGTACTCGGAGCCGATGACTCGAAGACCCGAGTCGCCCAACCAATCCGCAGCGACACTCTCCGCAGCCGCAATACCGGCAGTCTGCTTCTGAAAGGTATCCGCGCTCACTCCAAGAGTCGCGATCACCGCGATCGCCAACACTGCCACCATCCCCAAGCTTTTCTTGGCCCAACTCTTGTTCTCGAATAGTCGGAGCACCGGTACAACACCGGTGAGAATGAAAACTCCGCCACCAACGAGCAGTATGGCAACGAGGTTTGTCACGAAGAGCAAGAGGGCTCCGGACGCTGCCGACCATTCTGCTTGCGAGATCATCAAGCCGACAACCGCGAGTGGAGGCACCAGGGCGATCGCTACGGCAACACCGGGTAGGGAATCCGAAACGTCGGGTCTCGATAATGCGAAAGCACCGGCACCTCCAGCTGCGATAGCAATGGCGAGGTCAACGACAGTTGGGCCGATCCGTGACGCTACTTGTGAGTTGGCGACGGTGGAGATGTCCGGTCCGTACATCCAACCGAAGAGAACGCTGAGACCTATGGCGACCAGGATCCCCCCTAGCGCCACCCCGCCAGACATGAAGGCTCGCCGCGGCCAGCCCATGACCATGGCAAGTGATGTCCCCATCAGCGGGGTCATCAGCGGGGCAACGAGCATCGCACCGATGACAACCGCAGTTGAATCACCGATAATGCCAAAGGCGGCTATCCCGGTGGCGAATCCCATGAGCGCGAAGAACCTCGACAACCGGCGTGGCCCGATATCCCCTTCGTAGAAGAGCTTGTCGTATAGCTGGCGTCGATCGTCGGCCGTGTTCGGTCTGGTTTGGATCCACGCCAGGAAAGTCTGCCAAACCCCGCCGGGTTCGATTGTCCGATCATCGAGTCGGATATTCGTGACGAGAGTGAGAACACCAGCGAGGAACCAATAAGTGGCAAGGAGTAGAACTACCAACCCGAGTATGGACTTGGGCGAGATCATCAGCGCGGTCCCTATGGCCACGTAGAAGAACCCACCGAGCATGGGCTCCAGCAACCCACTGCTTTCCCTTCCCCGAAACGCCCGATAACCGTTGACTACACCGAGAACGATTAGGGTGGCCCCGCCTACTCGACCGAGTTGCTCACCGGTGAAGTCGGGAATGAGAAAGATTCCGGCAGCGGCCACCACCAGGAACACAACCCGAGCGATATCCCAACCCGTTCGAGACTCATCATGACGAAGATCGGCAACTCCGCCAACAGCCCAGGCGAGAAGAATTGCGCCTATGAGAATGCCGAAAGTTCGTGGTGAGGCGCTCGGGGAGCGAAGCACCATGACCGAAACCACAATCGCCGCTATTCCCCTCAAGGAATCAGCCGTAAGCAGCTGTGACGGATCGAATCCGGTGCCTTCCGGAAGAAGGGGTCCTTGGTAGTCCTGGAACTCCTGCGACTGGGGCCCCACAGCTGGGCGCTCCGTGGATTGTGTGTCCTGGCTCACTCCAACTCCGCCGCTTCCAGTCGCCCGTCTCTGATCTCGGTCACGCTGAGGTATTGCTCATAGCGAGCCAGTGTGCCACGCATGCAGGGTCGACCTCTTGAACCTAAGGAGAAAGCATCCTCCCGGCGGACCGATAAAGCAGTTGGTCCCTATACGAATGGGGCCGGATCCGCTAATGATGGTGGGAAAGGAGGACACATGGAGAAAGAGAAGGACGTAGTCCTTTCCATCCATCTCAGCGAGGACGACACCAGCACCGTGGCGATGGCAGTGCTTGATCTCCGTGGTGACCATTTCGAGGCCACCGGCACTTCACGACGCAATCCGATCGATCCACCAAAACCCTTGATCGGTGAGGAGCTGGCCATCGCCCGGGCACTACGCCAACTCGAGGATCAGATCACCGAGGCCGCTCGGGAGAAGATCGACCTGCTCCTGATACACGAGGTCTGAGCCGGCAGTGGTGGGGGCTCCTGCCTTTTCGGCAGGGCCCCCACACCGAGGTCAATCGTTGGTGATTGCGATGCTGGCGATCGCCCCTTGGGCGTTCACCCGCATCAACACCGTGCCGGCCGTGCTGGCAGATCCGTTTGTGGTGGTGAATTCGCACTCGACCAGCATCCCGATGCCGGAGGCACCACTCGGGGCGCATTGGTCCAATGTGTATTGGGTATTCGCCGCCATTTGAGCAGCAAAGAGGTCACCTGCGTCTTCACGCGCGCCGTCAAGATTCACAGTCAACGTGCTGAGCCGTGACATGAACCCGTCGAGGTCGCCGGCGTTGAAGTCGGCGAAAGCCTGCTCTACGGCTCCCGTGGCGAAAGCGACCCACTGTTCGGCGCGCTGGGCCCGGAGAAGACCACCCTGTCGGGCGTCTTCACGCGAAAGCCAGTTGCCGAAGCCGACCGCTTCGGGGTCATCGGCGTATTGAGCGGCCATCCAAGCTGCGAAGGGTCTACCAACAACCAAGAAATCAGGACTGCCATATGCGTATTGCAGTTCGGACAAACCTTCGGAGGTGACGACCATGGTGATCGTGGCCGGCACGCCACTCGAGTTCACAGCCCGGGTCACCCCTTGAAGGATCTCGGTGACGCAGACGAGAGTGACCTCATCCGATGTCTGTTCGGTCACCTGGCAGTCAGCCTGCCCATGTGTCGTCCGCTGAGCGGTGTCCCATATCAAGGTCTCTTCCCACTCCGTGAGGTCCCAATCACCCTCGAAGTTGTCCGCAACGACTACGTCGGGTGTGAAAAGCGCCATCACCGCGTCGGCATCTCCGGCGTTGAAAGCGGTGAAGTAGGAGTCCGCAACCGAGAGCGCCTCTTCGGGTGTTATCCCCTCGAGGCTGGCAATCGTCGTCGGTACCACCGCTGAGGTGGTCGGGACCACCGGTGCGACGGCGGGCTGCTCGTCGCGATTGGTCAACAGAATCCCGATCGTGGCGATCAGCAATACCGCAGCCACGGCTGCCGCGATCAACGGTCCTCGGCTCCTACCCGGTGGTTTGGTTTCGGGGATGGTCTCTATTTGTGTCATTTCGCTGCTCCTTTGCTCCAGGGTCGCGAGGTAGCCGGCTGCGCCAACGTCGACCGGCTCGAGGTCATCGAGACTCCGGACCGGGTTGGCGTTTGTGAACAGCGTCATCACACGCTCTTCAGTGATCACCAGGCACCTCCTTTCTGAGCAGCGGGGGTATGGGCTTGTTTCTTGTCGAGGCGGTTGTATTCGCGGGTGAGGTTCTTCTTGGCCCGATGAAGCCTCTGTTTGACGGCGCCGGCGCTGATTCCGAGGACGTCGGCTATGTCGGAGTGGGCCAGCACCTCCCACGCCACCAGCCGAAGGATCTCGGTGTCTTTGGCATTGAGTCTCGATGCTGCTTCCAGGACCTGCCTGGCTTCCTCGTGGATGACGATGAAGTCCTCGGGTGGCAACGGGCTTTCCTTGCCCAACGAGACCAGCTTCTGATCGAGTTTGTGACGCCGTGAAGCACTCCGCCATTGGTGACCGAGAACCCGGTAGGCCACTCGGTAGAGCCAGAGAAGACCTTCTCGATCGTGGGGAACATCATCGATGCGACGCCAGGCAATGAGGAAGGTGTCGGCGACGGCGTCGTCTAGCCGGTCGGGTGTGGTCCGTCGGCGGCAGTAGGCGTAGATGTGCCGGTAGTACCTGTCATACAGGGAGGCGAAGCGGACGTCATTGGCCGATCCCATGGGTCCCCCTCTGGATGGATCGGTCTGTCACCACTGGTTCATGCCCGGCAATCTGGTCCGGTTACGAAGAAATTTCGTTACCTCCGGGTCCTGCCGGGCATTTCTACTACGAGCAACGGGGGTTGCGACGAGTGGACTCCGGGTGCGGCCGACCCGGAACCACCCGGATCAACCGTGTGCGCAAGGTGGGCGTGGGGACCTCCCCCAGTCTGTGTACACGCTGGGATGGGTCAAGGCGTCGCCATATGACGACGCGCCGCCATTCGGGCGTAAACAGCCATGGTCATGTTGACCCCGGCGTGAACGGCAACTGGAACCCAGATCGAGCCCGTCTCCATGCGAAGCCAGACGAGACCAGCACCGGCGAGGGAGGTAACGAGAACAGTGATTCCGACGTGAAGGGCGTTTCGCTGCCAGTCCTTGCCGGCGGCACGAGCTTGATCAAAACCGGGTCCGACATGCCACAAGCCAAAGAGAAGGGCACCGCCGATCAGGGCTACCGACGGTGGGTAAAGGGCAATTAGCGCTGCGTGGAGAACACCCCTGAAGAACGCCTCCTCGATGAGAGCAGTCATAACAGGGATCCGTACAGCGATCTGCATGAAAGCCTGACGAGGGCTCAGGGAGGCCAGCCGCGGATCGGCCAGTTGTGGTCGAAACTCAGGGCTCCTGAGCATGTACCCGCCGATG
>JAZFTN010000175.1:0-5968 GCA_036446715.1 Acidimicrobiia bacterium
ATGTTCAGCCAGACATGTCCCACAGACTCTGGTTGACCATCGAGTAAGCCTTCCGCCCGGGCGATCCAACCACCTGCCACTGCGAACGCCTGGCGACGCAGAGCAAAGTACGCCAGGAGAGCCGCGACCCGACCGGCCTCATTCGGCTTATCTTCCTCGACGAGTCGGGAAAAGGCCTTCTCAAAGGTCTCCAAGGACTCATCAAGCTGTCCCGTCCACCAGAGAGCGTCGGCCAACAGAAGCAGGTCTTCGGGACTCAGTTCACCATTCTCTCCGTCCTGGAGGGCATCGAGTACCCCGCTCCAGTCGTGTGAATCGAAAGCCTTTTTGGCAACGCTCAGAGACTCTGTCATCGGTTATCTCGATTCTGGCTATGAAGGGTCAACCCTACCTTCACGGCTGCTCGGGCAACAGGAGGAGCAGGCTCAGCTCTGGTAGAACTAGCGCGGATGAGAAAGTGGCAACGTGGATTGGGTATCCGCGATGGGGAGGGAAGACTGGTCATGTGGATGGCCGCGGTGTTTGCGGTTACCCAAGCAACGCACGCTCTTGGCGCCAACTCAGCTGATGCCTTGTTCTTCCTCAGGTATGGAGTCGAAGAGCTACCGCAAGTGATCCTGATTTCCGGGTTGGCGGTGATGCTGGCGCTCATCCTGTACGTTGCCGGTTTGGGACGCTGGGGCCCTCGTGTTTGGCTCCCGGTGGTCACTGGGATCTGTGGGTTGTGGGCGATTGTGGAGTGGGCAGCATCATCCGTGGACGCTCCGGTGGTCTATCCAATCATCTGGATTTCCACTCAGGTGGTGATCATGGTCACCTTCACAGTGATGTGGAACGCAGCGGGTTCTGCGTCCAACACCCGTCAGGCCAAGCGACTCTTTCCGATCTTCGCCAGTGCCGGAGTAGCCGGAGCGGTGATTGGCAACCTCCTCACCGGTCCTCTGGCCAAGCTGATCGGGACCCAGACCTTGCTTGCAGTCCAAGGCCTGGCTCTTCTTGTGAGTGCCGGCCTGCTCGTCGGCGCCTCAGGGTTATTTGCCGACGATCAGGGGGACCCGGGTCTTTCGGTCCGGGACGAGTTGGCCGACGCCGTGCGAGTTGTCAGGTCTACCCGGCTTCTCAAGCTTGCGGCCGGTGTGATGTTCGGCTTTTCGACTCTCTTTTTCCTGGTCGTGTTCCCCTTCAACTCAGCCGTTGCTGCTTCCTTCGAAACGGAGGCCGGCGTGGCTGGCTTCCTGGGCCTGTTCGCTTCGATCGCGACGGGACTCACTTTCCTCGTTTCCCTTCTGGTGACGAACCGTCTGTTCGTCCGCTTCGGCATCGTGGTGACACTTTTGATAGTTCCCGCGGTATACGTGGCCGGGTTCGGGTTATGGCTTGGGTCGTTCACCTTGGCGACAGCGGCGGCCGTTCGCGGTGTGCAATGGGTCGTGGTCAACGCGATTGGAGGGACCGGCGTTTCTGCCCTTTTCAACGTTGTAACCGGCCGGCTCCGCGGCCAGGTGATGGCTTTCATGACCGCTGTACCCGGTCAACTCGGAACCGTGGCTAGCGGGGCGATCTTGCTGGTTGCCGCCGGCCTGGATGAGCGGGGACTCTTCGCCATCGGCTTAGTGGTCGGCCTTGGGGCACTTGTGGCTGTGATCCGGATGAGGTCCGCATATCTCGAGGCGGTTGTCGCAGCAGTCCGCAAGGGCCTGGTAGGAGTCTTTGATGCTCCGCACGTCGGGCTCTTCAGCGCACACGACGGAGAGACGCTGCGGATTCTGACCCTCGACCTGGAAAGCCCCAAGCCCGAGGAGCGCTTGGTGGCTGTGACAGCACTTTCGAAATTCGGCGGTCTCGCGCCACGTGAGCTCATCGAACCGCTGATGAGCGACGAAGACCCGAAGGTGCGATCGGCCGCCTTCGAGACGATGTGCGCATTAGAACCGGACCGGGTTGTTGCCCATGTCACCGCTGGCCTTGCAGACGGTTCTCCTGACGTGCGCAGGCGATCCCTTTGGCTTCTCCCAGCGAGCGAAGACGGAAAGGCAGCATCGATGGCCGGTTCCATGCTGACCGACCCCGACCCCACGGTGCGCACCGCTTCCGCCATCCTGGTGGGAGGTGAGGAGGGGAAGACAGTGGTCAACGAGCTCCTCGACGGCGGTCAATCCTTCGTGATCCGAGCGGTGTTGGACGAGCTTGCGGTCGCCAAATCGGGTCTGGCCGATCCCCGACCGTTTCTTTATCACGATGATCCGGACGTGCGGGCTGCGGCCGTCCTGGCGTCTCCATATGCCGACGTGAGCCCTGTGGAGTTGGCCCATGGTCTCGATGACATATCGATGAAAGTGAGGCACGTCACCGCGGATGTCCTTGCCGACAGTGATCCCGGTAGGGAGGTGCTCTTCCAAACCCTCGAGTCTGGTTCCCTATCAGCCACCGAGGTTGCCATCCGGGCCCTCACCCCTATCGATCGATTCGCCGATAACTTCCTGTCCTGGGCCGAACGTGAGGCAGCGAGGGCCGCCAAGTTGGAAGCTCTCAGCAAGGCGATCCTCTCAGGGCCACAGACGCCTTCGACCGATTTCCTGGCAGGCTTGTTGCGTCGTCGTTCGGAGACTCTCTCTGATTGGGTGATCCTTGCCATGACGACAACCGAGACGGCCCCGGTCATGTCGATAGTGGAGAAAGGCGTTGCCTCAGACGATCCAGAGACGAGAGCCCAAGCTGTCGAGGCATTGGAGGTGATCGGTGACAGGTCGGTGACGACCGTGTTGATTGCCCTGCTCGACGCCGACGTCGCGGAATCAGTGACGTCCCAACGGGAAGCTCTGGCAGTGCTCGCAGACGACTTCGATCCGTGGTTGCGGACTCTGGCTGAGCATTGTCTCCAAGAGCGTGGCGAGGTCGATGTGATCACAAGGGGCGATCTACCCGGTCCTATCCGAGGATCCGTGCCAACCTTGGAGACTGTGCCTGCCGATTCGATCAACACCCTGACCCTGGTCGATCGCGTGATTGCCTTGCAGGGCGTCCCCATGTTCTCGGACCTGGACCCCGAGGATCTTCAGCTCATCGCCGACATTGCTGACGAGGTTCAGTATCTGCCAGATGAGCAGATTTATCACATGGGTGACGAGGGGACCGACATGATGATGATCATGGACGGTGAAGCGGTCGTGAGCGCGGTCCATGAAGGCGTCTCGGTTGAGATCGGCCGACATGGGAAAGGTGAGCACGTCGGTGAGCTAGCGCTGCTGCAAGGTGCCCCGAGGTCCGCTGATGTGAAGGCCGGTGCCGAAGGCCTCCACTCGCTGGTAATCGGGAAGATCGATCTGATGTCGATCCTTCAGGAGCGCCCTTCGGTGACCATGGCGATGCTCAGCACTCTTGCAACCCGTCTGGCAGCCCGCACCTGACACACACAACGTCTCGAGACACAGTTCGGATCGAAGCCTCTCCCTCTTTTTCAGCTGAGGATGGGCGACCCTCTGTCGTTTCGGCAGCTAACTTCCATCACCCCCGGCCCCTGAGAGTCCTGAGCACAAATACGTTGTGAAGAGTCTTCGCCCACCTCAGCTTCGAACCGTCCAAGGAGAGTCCGAGAGGACCGCCACTTGGCTGGAGCTCTTCTACGACCTCGCTTTCGTCGTCGCCGTCGCCGTCCTCGGGAGTCGCCTGCTGACGGTTAGCGATTGGGCAGGCATCTTCTCCTATCTTGGTCTTTTCTTCCTGATTTGGTGGCTGTGGGTCAGCCACACCTTCTACGCCGACCGGTATGACACCGACGACCTCGTCTATCGGCTTCTGGCCACCGTTCAACTCGTTGCGGTCGCAGTGATTGCAGCCTCACTGTCGGCTGGCCCTGCCATGAGCACAGTGGCTTTCGCTGCCGGGTACACCATCGCTCGGGTTGCTTTGTTGGTGATGTATTGGCGTGCCCGATTTCACGTTCCCGAAACCCGGGATCTGGTCAGCGGTTATCTCGTCGGATTCGGTCTTGGCGCCCTGATCTGGACGGCCTCGGTTTTCGCCCCAGAGCCGGCCCGATTCGTTCTCTGGGCGGTAGCCATTTTCATTGACCTGGCGACGCCGTGGGTGATGCGTCGACATCAGGCCCGAGCGCCATTGGACGTGTCTCATCTTCCGGAGCGGTTCGGGCTGTTCACCATCCTCGTTCTCGGCGAATCCATAGCGGCCACGGTTGTCGGTCTCGGTCACGTCGAATGGGAGGTCGAGTCGACTTTCACCGCCATCATGGCGTTGGCGATAGCCACGGCCATCTGGTGGCTCTATTTCGACAATGTGGAAGGCCAGGTAGTCAGACGGAAGGCGAGCACGCGACGTACGTGGCGCCCCACAGTGTGGATCTACTCACATTTTGGCATCGCCGCTGGTCTCGGCATTCTTGCGGTAGGGCTCGAGCACGCCATCTCGGAGGCCGGCCACGGTGCCTTCGCCGACTTCGAGAGATGGCTGCTGGTCGGTGGGACGTCATTCACCGTCGTTTTCGTGGCGCTGACTCATCTCGCTTCCGGATCACCGGAGACCTACAAGCTTCACAACGCTGTCGCATACAGCCGCATGCTGGCTGCTGTCGTCGTACTGGCTCTGGGTTTGTTCGACTTCATGTCATCCCAGGCGCTTGTCACGGCTATCGCCGCGGTTTTGATCACCACGGCCTTGAGCAACGTTCGCGACGATTCCTGACAGAGAGGAATCCGGTAGGTTCCAGGGAATGCCAGAGCTGGCCGAAGAGCTCACATACGAGACCATCAGAGCCCGGTTCGAGTGGCGCCTACCCGAGCAGTTCAACATGGGAGTGGCCTGCTCATCCGCGCACGATCCCGATCGAACGGGTCTGATTGCAATCGGACGGGACGGATCGAAGCGACCATTCACATTCGGTGAGCTCGACCGGCTCTCCAACCGCCTCGCCAACCTTCTGGCCGGTGTCGGCATTGGAAGGGGAGATCGAGTAGGCGTGGTGGTACCACAGTCTCTCGAGACGGGGCTGGCTCACCTTGCGATTTGGAAGCTTGGCGCCATCTCTCTTCCCCTAGCTGATCTCTTTGGGCCCGACGCTTTGGAATATCGCTTGTCCGACTCGGGCGCGGAGTTGGTGATCGCAACACCCGACGTTGTGGACAAGCTCCAAAAGGCAGCACCCGAGCTACCCAGGTTGGTCACAGGGTCCCAACTGAATCGGCGGATGAAGGAGTCCTCTGACGTGTTTAGGCCGGTGGAAACCGCGGCTGATGATCCCGCGTACCTCATCTACACCTCCGGGACCACAGGTCCACCCAAAGGTGCATTGCACGCTCATCGGTCTCTGTTCGGTCATTTGCCCGGGTTCGAGTGTTACTACGAATTTGCAGACGCCCCACCCGAAGGGCGGGCCGACCTGGCGACTCTCCCACATCGTTTCTCCGAAACGCAACGAGAGGATGTCATCTGGTCACCGGCGGACTGGGCGTGGATCGGAGGTCTGATGGATGTCCTCGTCCCCGCCTGGTACTTCGGGATGACGGTGGTCATCGTCGATCACGACTTTGACCCGAACCGGGCCGCTGACGTCATGGTCGAGCACGGAGTGACGCTGTCGTTTCTCCCACCTACGGCGCTGAAGATGATGCGGGCTGCGGGCGTCTCCCGAGCCGACGATCTGTCGCTCCGCGCAGTCTTCACCGGGGGTGAGCCTTTGGGGGAAGAGATGCTGGCCTGGGGGAGCAAGCACCTCGGAGCCACCATAAATGAGGGGTATGGACAGACCGAGTGCAATCTGGTGGCGGGCAACTGCTCATCGGTGTGGGCGGTAAAACCGGGGTCGATGGGTCGTGCCATTCCCGGCCACGACATCGAGATCCAGAATGAAGTTGGCACACGACTCGTCGGCGAGATCGGCGAGATCTGTGTGCGAAGCCCCGACCCCGTGGCGATGCTGCGCTACTGGAACAGTCCCGACGCCACCGATGACAAG
>JAZFTN010000176.1:0-12499 GCA_036446715.1 Acidimicrobiia bacterium
ATCGGAGTAACGGACCCATAACCCGAAGGTCGCGGGTTCAAATCCCGCCCCCGCTACGAAGAAAACCCTTGGGATACCTACATTTCTGGGGGTTTTCTTGCGCAGCGGGGTTGCCTGTTTCTGGTGTTTTACCGGGTGTTCTACCGGCCTCAGCCGGTAGAAGCCTACGGGACGATCAGATTCTCGAACATCCGGGCCGCTTCGGCCTGCATTCCTGGCGGGACGTGTTGGTAGGTGTCGGTGGTGAATATCGGTTTTGCCATGCCCGAACCAACGACCTTGACCGGGACTCCCGCCTTGATGAGCGGGGTGCCGTGGGTGTGTCGTAGATCGTGCAGCCGAATCTTCGGGACCTCGGCTCGTTTGACGATTCTGTTGAATGTCTGTGAGATCGAGTGGGGATGGATCGGTTATTGCTAGGCGACACTCTTGGCGACGCTGGGGATCGAATCAAGGGTGTGTCCCCAGATCAGAGTTCCATGTCCGCAAACGCGACCATACACCGACTCGAACGAAAGACCATGCGTCCAGGGCCACCAGTCGCCATTTAAGGCAAATTGGAGTGACTTGACTAGTCTAGCACTCTAGCCTTAGGATTATGAAGAAGCTAGACCTCATAAAGCAGCTTCGAGCGATCGCCAGGGCCGGCGACACGGACTTGGAGTTCGTTCGAGAGGGAGCCAACCACGAGGTCTGGTCGATCGGAGACAAGCGGCTCGTGATCCCTCGGCATCGAGAGATCAACGAGCACACTGCAAAGGGCATTATCAAGAGAGCGGAGGAGGTGGCGACGGATGGCAACGAGTAACACAGCACCGACAAAGGCGCACCGAGTCGAAGTGGTTCGGTCCGGCGAATGGTGGGCGATCACTGTGCCGGCGCTCGTCGGCGTGTTCTCTCAGGCCAAACGGTTGGACCAGGTCGAAGACAGAGCCCGCGAGGCCATCTCCTTGATGCTGGACGTCGATGAAGACGACGTCGGCGACCTCGATGTCGTCGTGACACCGCCTGCCCGCGTAGCCGATCTGCTGGAGACACTAGAGGAGTCAGTCGCCGCGGCTGACGAAGCGACTCGCTCCGCGGTAGCTGTCCGACGTGAAATCGCCGAACTGCTCCGCGATGAAGGTCTCCCAATGCGCGACGTCGGTGAACTCATTGGTGTGTCCCACCAGCGAGTCAGCCAACTACTCGCTAGCTGACCTTGGCACACTGACTCGTGCCCGTAGTGAGAGTCAGATAATCGATGCTTTGGTGGCCGTTCGGGCGGCCGGGATCTCCTCGGGCAAGATCAGTGAGATTCTCGGAACGTCGGCCCTGGCGACACAGCAGCGGTGCGGTGAGGTCGTCGAGCAGGTGTGACTCCATCGCGCGTCCATCGCACGAGAGGATGCGATCGGACGGGAAACAACGCGAAACGATGAGAACGAAAAACCCAAACGCGCCAAGGCGTTTCAGGTGTTTCCCCAGGTCAGCGACTTGTATGATTTCGGGCTCATAACCCGAAGGTCGCGGGTTCAAATCCTGAGAGGGCGGCTAGGGCTAGGTCCTGTCTAGGGCTTGACTGTCCATCGGCCGGGGCAGCCTTCGCAGTCGAGCCAGACCTGTTCTGGGGGTTCGCCGGTGAGGAGACGTTCCGCGTCTTCTCTGAGGAGCACTCCGATCAGTCCTCCTTGAGGTGTGGTGACGATCACGAGTGTGGTTCCTCGTTTGGTCATCCGGTCAACGAGGGGCTGGAGGATTCCGTCGGGTCGGACAGTGGTCGGCCCGGGTTCCATCACATTCTCAACGGTGGTGTCGTCTTCTGCTTCCCACGCCTGGTTGCGGAGTCGTCCGACGACCAGTCCGTCGCAGTCGATGACGATGCATTCGTCCCATCCAGCGTCACGGGTGCGAGACCGGACATCTCCGAGCTGTTCGGTGGGGGTGGATGTCGGCATGTCGGGTCGGGTGGCGTCCGCCACTCGTTGAACGGCAGCCGCTGTGCCTTCGGTGGGGAGCCCTGAGGCTTTCCAGTCGGCGATTCCGGCGACGTAGTCGTAGACCTTTTCGAATCCAAGACGTTCGAGCCGGCACGCGGCTCGTGGAGACATGTCTCACAAGCCGTCGTGTCAGTACACCACCACGGGTTTGTCTCGGCTCAGCGGTGACACGGTGTTGGAGGTGAGCTGTCGGAGGGGGATGCTGATGGCGTTGGGGATGTGAGCTTCGGTGTACTCCCGTTCGGGCAACACGTCGACGACCTGGGCTTCCTCGTTCTCGATGAGACGGAGGAGTTCGCTGCGGTCGATGGCGGTCACCATGTCGTCACGTCGCTTTCGGCTGCTGAGGCGACGGCTTGCTCGAGTTGTTCGAGGGTCGGTGAGCCGGCTGGACCTTGCTCGGTCCGGTAGATCCGGCAGGCCAATCCGATCGGGGCGTTGCTGTCGGCGAAGGGGTCGACACCGTCGATGAGCACAGTGGGGGAGCCCCGAAACTGGTGTTCGACCGCGGCCTCGGGGGTGTCGATCAGCTGATAGTCGAGGGTCGTGTCGAGGCCACGGTCTGAGATGAGTGTGGTGAGGTGGGCGTCGGCGATCTTCCAGTTGGGGCAGTCGTCGGAGTACTGCAGTGTGATCTCCATCGGTTCTCTCCTCAAGCGTCGGCGGTAGTGGGTTCGAGGACGTGGCAGACACACGAGGTGGGCCAGTCGTCGCTGACCAGATCGGCTGCTGTCATGAGTCGGGAGAGCTCCTCGCGGAGGCGCACAAGATCCTCGATTCGCTGGTCGATGGCGGCTGCTTCCCGGGCGATGGCCTTCCGTACCTGGGCACAGGGTGCTTGGCCGCCGGTGCGCATCGAGACGATCTCCTGGACATCGTCCAGCGGCAGTTCGAGGGAGCGGAGCCTGCGGACAAATCTCAACAGCTCGATGCCGTCTTCGCTGTACTCCCGGTATCCGGCCGCAGTTCGTGGCGGTTCGGGGACGATGCCGTGGGATTCGTAATACCGGATCGCCGACGTCTCTAAGCCGGTGGAACTGGCCACTTCACCGATTCGCATTCTTCATGTCTCCTGGATTGCTCTTTCCAACGAGACTACACCTTCAACCTGGTTGAAGGTCAAGACCCCAGAATCGGGTTGGGAACGACGGCAAGCAACACGAACCACGCCCCAACTGCGAGCAGCATGTAGCCGCTCCATTTCTTCACGGCGGATCCGGTCATACGGACCGGTCGTAGAGTTTCGGTGCTGGCTATTGACACCACGACCGAGGCCGTTACCAGCAGGATGGCGAACACGATCGTGGTGGTGGCAAACGCCCAGGCAGTTTGGGTGGCTCCAACGGTGATGGTTTGGGCTGCCAGACCGGCAAGCAGCGGCCCGGTTCAGCCAAACCCGGCGAGGAGATACCCGAACCCGTACACGACGTCACTACGGGCGGGCTGGGTTATCCGTCCGGGATCGAACAGACGCGCCGAACCTCCAGCGATCCGATCGAGCCATCGCATCCTCACACCCCACAATCGGGCCTGGCGGAGCCCGAACAACACCAGCAGCAACCCGATGCCGAGACGAAAGAATCGACCGGTTGTGCTGTCGAACTCGACCACACCGGCCAGTGCTGAGCCTCCCATGGCGATGACCGCCGCCAACACGGTGAGGAGCAGAGCGGCTCCCGCAGCCACTCGGGTCGCGCTGACCAGCGCCGCACCAGGGGAGTCAGCCGAACGCCGGGCGAGGAACGTCAACAGCAGCGGGAACGAACACGGTGAGAAGAATGCCGCGAACCCGGTGCCGGCCGCGAGCACCATCACCCCCGCCGCCAACTGGGGGTCGGAGCCGACGAAGGCGACGAACCCGGCATAGCCGGCTACGCCGACCACGATCACACCGAGCCCAGTTGCGGCAAACCGAGCCCGAGCCCGCCGACGTGTTGTCACCTCATCCATCGATCACCGCGGGTCGTCACCTCGTTAGGGTACGGCTTCAACCGGCTTGAAGGTCAAGGTCCGATTTCAAGCGCTTGCGGATGTGAGCCCCCGTTCTGATAGCCGGACCGAACTCGATGCGAAGATCTGCCAGGGCGATGTCGTCAGCGGTGCCGAATTGGGCGATCGTGCTGAACAGTGACAGAGGCTGCAGCATCTGTTATGTCGGGCCTCACCGCGGATCACGTCTTCGACTACACGGAGGAGGACTTCACCCGCGGTGAGCAGCGTTACGACGTGATCCTCGACAACGTGATGAACCACCCGCCTTCGGCGACGGCTGAGATGTTGACACCCACCGGGATCCTCATTCCCAACAGCGTCGGGAACAAGGGTGGCGTCTTCGCGGGCCTGCCGAGGATGGCGCGGGCTGCTCTGATGGGGCGTGGCTCGACCGATGTGCGATTCGTCACCTGTGTGGTGAACCGCGAGAACCTGAATGCCCTTGCCGCACTCGTCGAATCAGGCGACGTCAGGGTGGTCATCGACAAGATCTACCCGCTCAGAGAGGCCGCGAACGCGGTCACCCGCATGATGGAACACCATGCCAGAGGGAAGATCGTCATCGCTGTGTAGTTGCGGCTGACCTCTCACAACCACGGGCGAAACTCGGTCGAGTGTTCAGCCGTCGTACTGGAACCGTCCGATCAATTCCGCAACCAGAGCGGGTCGTTCGACTCCCTCCGTTTCGACTGTTACCTCGTAGGTGACTTGGAGTGCCGTTTCGCGTTGGTGGACGTCTTTGATCACGCTCGAGGCACGGATGCTGGATTCTGATCTGACAGGTTCTATGAACCTCACTCGATCGAAGCCATAGTTGACGACCATTACGAGGCCCTCTGAAGGTGGTGGTTGGTCAGCAATGGATGACATGAGATGGCCGAGAATGGACAGGGTGAGCATCCCGTGGGCGACGGTTCCGCCAAGTGGAGTGCCTGCAGCTAGGTCGGGGTCAACGCGGATGAACTGGTGGTCGTGTGTCAGGTCAGCAAACTCGTTGATTTGGTCCTGAGTGACCTGGAACCAATCGCCGGGCTCCTGTTGGGCACCAATCTGTTTCCGCATGATCTCCAGAGCTGTCGTCGCGTTGCCCACTCTTCCGTCTCCTCGCCAGTCCAGTTCGAAGAGCCTGATTGGTTCTTCGATTCCTTTGAGTTCCCGTTCGCCTCGGAAAATGAAGCGATACTGCTTGCCTGCCACCAACTCACGGACGATGCTCGACACGAGCACCTGTCCACCATCGGCGCTTCCCATAATGCGCGCCGCCCGGATAACCGCAGCGCCGTGAAGATCATCGCCTTCTTCGATCGGCTCACCAGCGTGAATCCCGACACGCACCCGGATTGGTTTCTCGCTTCCAGCAAAGTGGGCTTCGATGGTCTGTTGCATCTCGGCCGCTGCATCGAGCGCCGCGGATACCGACTCGAAAGAGACCATGAAGCCGTCGCCCATAGTTTTGATCTCAGTGCCTCCATGAGCATTGAGAGCATCCCGGCATAGCTTCTCGTGTTCCCGCAGCAATTGTCTGCCCGCTTCGTCCCCGAGTTGTTCGATCAGTTCTGTTGAACCCTCGACGTCAGTGAAGAGAACTGTCTTGAATCCCGATTTCTCGCGGATTGGAACCGCCCGGGAACCCTTGGCGACGAACCCCAAGATTTCGTTGACAACGTCAATCGTGTGCGGGTCACCCGCTTCAGGAGGGAAGCGCGCCATTCCGTCGATGATCAATGCTCGCGAGCCGGGTATTCCGGCAGCCAAATCTCGGCCGTGCCGAGGAGGCCAGGCCTTGCTATCCCGACGATGAATGATCAACGTCGGTGCTGAAATCTCGGAAAGTTGAGGGCGTAGGTCCCACCCATACATCGATTCGAGCATGTTTGCCGCCACCTCGACGGTAGTGCTCTCTCGCTGACCCCTGGCAAACTCGACCTGCGCCTCTTTGCTCGCACCTGGTATCAGTATGTCCGTCAGAACTTTCGAGCCGACTCCCCAAGAGGCGCGCACCATGCTCACGAAGCTTTCGCGAAACTCTTCCGGTGCGAGGGCCGCGCCGTTGGCCCCAGTCGAGTACAGAACCAGGCGCTGGACCCGTTGAGGGTGAAGTACGGCATGCGAGATCGCTACAGGACCGCCCTCGGACATCCCCATGAGATTGAACGTGTCAAGACCGAGGTGATCGACGAGCGACTCAACCTCATACCTCTCGGACGCCAACGTGAAGTCGGTACGGTCCCGATCCGAGAGACCACAACCGTGTTTGTCGAACGTGATGAGAGTCACGTGTTCAGTCAGTGGGCCGAAAAGCAGCGTTGATGGCTCCTTCCAGAAGTAGCCAGCGTGAGTGGTCCAGCCAGGAACCAGCACGAGAGGAGGCCCCACTCCAGCCTGCGTATAGGCAATCGTCACCCCATCCGGGCGTTTGTAGTAGGCGAGCTCATGATCCATGACCAGCGACGAGTTTTTTGCGTGCGTTTCCCGCGAGCGGCTGACCGAGATCCTCGCGTTTGGCGTGGATCAGGGCTCTATGCGGCTGACAGTCGGTACACGATCGATGTTGCGGTCGAAGGAAGCGATGTGTTCCACGCCGGCGGATTCAGCCGATGCCACCAGGTATGCCTCGGCGAAGTCGATCCGGTGGTTGACGTACACTTCCAGCGACCGAAGGAGCAGCGCGGGATCCAACGTGCGGATGGCGTCAAACGCAATCACCGATCGCACCAGCTGACCGACTTTCTCGGCGGGCACTTCGTAGAAGGACTCGAGGACGTACACCATCTCGGCGACGATCAGATCCGGCAGTAGCAGTTCTTCGGCTTGGGCAAGAAAGGCCGTTGCTCGTTTTGCAAGGTCGGGTGGGTCACCGGTCAGGTGCCGAACGAGGACGTTCGTGTCGACGAATGCGGTCAATGTCGCGCCTCATCTCGATCCTGCCGGCTGGCCTTGCGCACCGTATCCCAAGGCACGCCGCGCTTCGCTGCCGGCACTTCCACATCTCCGGCGAGGTCGAGCAGATTCGGTGTGCGCGCGAGCACCGCATGATGTTGTTGGACCCGGAACACAACCTGGTCACCTTCGGCGATGCCGAGAGCGTCTCGGACTTCCTTCGGAATCGTTACTTGTCCCTTCGATGTGACCTTGGCTGCCACGTCCATCTCCATTACTCCTTACTTACCCCTGATAGTAAGGATATCGAGAGTCGTGACTTCGGTCAATGGGTTCGGAAACGCTTTCGGAGAATGCTCAGTCGACACCGCACCAGCGGAGGACGCGCAGGGCTCGCGTCGTGTTCCATCTGCTCGGTTGGCCGGTCGCCTCCATTCTGAAGTGTTCGCGTCCGGAGTGGTGGTTTTGCAGTTTCCATCTCCCGTCCTTGGTCCGCTTGGAGAGCAACAATTCGATGGCTTCGTCGGAGCGACCGTCGGGAGGGACCCCGGCGTTCTGGAGGTAGTCGAGACCGCGCAGGGCGTCGTAGTGCCACCGGGGCGGGAAGGAGAATCGAGTCCAGCTCGGATTGATGATTTCGCCGGTGCTCAGAGACCGCATCAGGTGCCGGTCGAGCAGATAGCCCTCACCACGGTGTCGGGCACGCCGGATGTCTCTGATGAGACCGGCCGGCCGTGTTCGTTCGAATTCGAGAAGTCCTTCCAGCACGAGGATGGTGGTGTTGAACGAAGACCGGACTGATCCCAGGCGCGTCATGCAGTTCCATCCCCCGTCATCTAGTTGCTGGGAGAGCAACCATTGGGCCATGGGGTCGCGATACCCGTCAAACCCCCCGAAGTAAGAAGCCAGAGACAGCGTCATTCCGGTGACACAGGTCTCAGCCTCAACCGTGACGAAATAGCCCACGCCACCGTCGTACCACTCAGCCCTTTCGAAGAGCCGATCCATCCCTCGCTGGGCCGCCGGGTGAGAGGTGTCCAACCCCAGGTAATGCAGCAAACGCAATGTGTAGGTGGTTGAGATCCACTTGGGTCCGTAGTGCCCTCCGCCCCACTTGCCGTCGGGATCCTGCAATGCCAGGAGCTTGGCCCCCCAACCGGTCGTTGCGACCAGAGCGCGTTCCGTCGCAACGTCGTCCGGCGTTGCCGGGGTCAAATCACGCAGCACCTGCCATCGTGTGGAGGGGTCGCCTTCCAACAACCAAGCCAGGACGTCCAAGCTCGGGCGGTTGCTCAGCGGGGGAGGAGGCCGTTGAGAAGCTGGGGGACGACTGTGTCGGCTGTCGCCTGGGCGTCGAGGGTGCCGTCCATGATCAGTGCCTTCATCGAAACCATGTGGAGGGCGCCCATGATCGCGTCAGCGGCAACCTCGGGGTCGGTGAAACTCAGTTCTCCTGCGTCCCTGCCCTCGGTGAGCACGTCCCGAAACGGTGCCATCACCGAGCGGTCCACGTTCGCCATGAACGCGGCGTGGTCCTCACTCGCCTTCAGAGCGCTCGGTAGCTCGAGACACATCTTCGGGTACTCGGCGAAGGATGCGATGACAGCGGTCATCACGGCGACGAGACGCGTGGCGGTGCTTCCTTCGGCGGCGGCGGCCTTCTGGATGGCGATCCGGGTTCGATCCATCAGATCATTCAGATAGAAGTCGAGCAGGTCTTCCTTCCCTGAGAAGTAGTAGTAGAGCGTCGCTCTCGGGATGTCGGCCATCCGGGCCACTTCGTCGACGCTTACCTCGAACCCGGATCCTTCCGGTATCTGATTCGAGGCCTCGAGCAGTTTGGCGGCCAAATCCTCAGGCAGCTTCTTCATTTCAAGCCTTCCTTCTCACCCACATGAAGGATACAACAGAGAAGTATTCAGACTGAGTTCCAAATATGGGAATAGACAACTGGCTAGAGGTCATGACCCACCGACGATCTTCACCTGGCTAGGTCGCGACCCTTCCGTGAGAGTGCCTTGCCTCGCTCCAGTGCGACGGCCATGCCAGCCAGCACGGCCGCCGAAAGCGCAACGATCGGTCCCTCTGGCACAGGCAGCCAAAGGCTGGTCAACCGGTTGAGGACGATCCAGGTGATTATGAACACCGCAAATCCGATCCCGATCCCGGTTGCCCACCCTGCGACTCGATCTGGCGTCATTATCCGAACGCCGTAAACACCGGCGGGAAAGTCATGATCGCTCCAGCGATCCCGAGTCCCAGCCCAATCCAGAACGACCGCTTGATGTCGGTGTCCTTGTCTTTCCAGAGGTATCCGAGAATGCCCCAGGAGAGGAAGAAGGCCAGGGTGGCGAGAATTGACTTGCCGGCCAGTGGTCCGACGCCCTGGTCAAAGGCCATGTCTCCAAGGAAGTCATGGATCCCCTCGGATACTTCACTCAGAATTGTCATCAGCCCGAGCACGAAGACGCCGATCCCGGCAGCGACAATGACCGCTGCTCCCGGGCCGTCATGTTTGTCAGCGAGGTCCAGCTTTCTCAGTTCCGGTGCCTCTTCTATGTCGTGTCTTGTTGTCATTTCATCACCTCAGACGATCGGAGCGATCTTGTTCAGGAAGGCGCCAAACACGCCTCCGACAGCGGCTGCCGCGAACGCAGCGACGAACATCACGATGACGGCCGCTCTCAGCCAGGGGCGCCCGATCAGGCGAGCCCCGTAGTAAGTGACGAGAAACGCAGCTGCCGTGGCCAGTATCGGCGCGGCCCAACTGATGTGTTCCTTCCACTCCATCCCAAAGGCGTGCCACCATTCAGTCTCTCCCGACACGTTGGACTTCAGGAAGTCCCGAGGAGAACAGGTATCGGTCGGGATCGTCGCTCCCGCACAGCCGGCGAATGCGTCTTCACCCACAGGCGCGAGCTTCACCCGATACCACGGGTAGACGATCCAGGTGCCGCTGATCACCGTCGCCCATGCGACCAGAGCCATCGCCCACATCCCGATGTAGAGCCGCGACATCCTTTCCCGAATTCCGGCCGCCGTCAGAAGTCCTGGGCGGAGGCTCCAAAGCCCGGCGAGACCGCCGGCAAAAGCCAGTAGGAACAGTGTTCCAAGTATCAGTCCATGGATAACCGTCCAGGCTTCCCTGGAGCTAATTTCCATAATTCCTCCTCTTTCCGAGATGCCTCCAGATTCTGCGATTCGGTCACAGCAGGCAAGGGCACAAGGGCCCAGATCAGAGTGCCTTAGGTTAATGAGGAAACGAGCGAACGCCCAAGCGGAGGCATCACTCGAAAACGGCGGAGTATTGGTGCGCCTCGTCGTGTTGATGTGAACACGACAACACGACGAGAAGAGGAGCTTCCCATGAGTCCGACCGGCATCGCGAGGTTGCTCGTCGTTGCAAACGTCGTGGTCCTAACCATCGGGTCGATCGACGCGGGGATAAGTGGTGAGTGGGATTTGTTCGTCATAATCGCAATAGGTCTCACACTCAGCCTCGCTCTTCTCTTTCGCCTCGAATCCCGGCGTCCTTCGATACCCATCCGACGCGATCTGGTGGCATGGCTCCGCGATCGAGCTTCGCTTTCAGGTGAACCACTCACGACCGTGACCGATAGGGCGATTGCAACATTCGCTGATCGCTACGGAGTCGTATCCGACGTCGAAGAAGCACGTCAGTGACGGACGCCACCTGCATCCTCGACGGTACCGAGGTCGAGGCAGGCACTGTTGGCGGTAAGGGGTTTGCCCTCAACCGGCTCATCGGGATGGGGGCGACAGTCCCACAGACCGGTTCGATCACCACCGACGGGTACCGCTGGTTTGTGGGTGAGTCAGGTCTGGGGAGTTTCATCGACGATCTGCGGAGGGAGGATCCTCCGGAACAGGTCGATCTCGACCAGGCGGCGGAGCGAGTCGACACGGCGTTTCTCGAGGCTGTGATGCCCGATGCCCTGACCGCGGAGATTCGCCAACTCGCGGCTGATGTGGGAGGTGGGGTCCTTCTCGCGGTGCGGTCATCAGCGACAGCCGAAGACATGGAAGCTGCTTCCTTCGCCGGCCAGTACCGGTCGTATCTGGAGATTGGTGACGACGACGCTCTTCTCCGCGCTGTGAGACTGGTGTGGGCATCACTTTGGTTGCCCGCCCCTCGGGCCTACCGAGCTCATGCAGGGGTCTCCGAACATGACCTCGCAATGTCGGTCGTGATCATGCGTCTCGTCGATGCCAAACGGGCGGGCGTTGTGTTCACGGTGGATCCCGCGGGCTCCGGCAGCGACCTTCGAATAGAAGCCGTTGATGGATTAGCCGAACAACTCGTCTCCGGCGAGGTCACCCCGGAGTCTTATGTGTTGCCTCGTTCCTCAGCGCATCGTCCATCTGTGGACGACATTCTCGACGAAGCGGTGGAGGCCGCCCTCGAATTGGAGCGTGAGTTCGGCGATCCCCAGGACGTCGAGTGGGCTCACGATGGTGAGCGCTTGTACACCGTCCAATCGAGGCCCATCACGACAGTTTCGATGGAGGGAGATGATGACGGTTTCGACACCCGGATCGGGTCCGACCACGCGTTCACGACGGCCGGTATCGCCGAGTCGCTTCCGGGAGTGCTCCCGCCTCTGCAATGGACCACCGCAGCCCCATTGCTCGAGGAAGGTTTCCGCCAGCTCTTCGATCAGATGAGCGCGTTGCCACCGATCGCCGATCAACGACCGTTTCTTGCACGCATCCGAGGACGAGCCGTTCTGAGCCTCGACCTGATGAAAGCAGCAGCCGCCGAGATTCCGGGTGGGTCTGCCGAAGAGATCGAGCGTCAATACTTCGGACGCGTCGTCAGCGAGCCGGAGGACGCTCAGCAAGAGGCAACGGTTCGAGGGCCCTTCAAAGGTTTGCGATCCATGTTCACCGGCTTTCGAGAGATCAACGCACGGCGCCGTTTCCGCTTCGAGGCCCACGCCTCCATCGACACAACCGAGCGTCTCCTGATCAGCCCGCCGGACTGTGACATCGCCACCACCGAGCAGTTGCTGGAATATCGTCACCGGGCCCTCGATCTCGCCGGCCGTCTCATGGGCGCCGAGATCGCGGTAGCCGCTGCCGCTGCCGCGGCATATCGCGGTGTGGAACTCTTTCTCGAGCCCCATGTCGGCAAAGAGGCATCAGGTCTCGCCCAGCAGCTCACTGCGGGCGGAATCGATCCTTGCGGGGCCCAGGTTGCTCTGCACACCTGTGATCTGGCCGAGCAGGCGTTGGCGGACGAAGAGCTGGCCAGGTCTATCGGGGCGCTCACCGCCCGTGACACAGCAGTTCTCACCACTCTGGAGAAGAGCCCATCGGGTGCCGAACTCCTCGCCGCTGTCGAAGGAGAACTGGGTCGCTCCGGATCCGCCTCGGTGTTCGCAGGCGAGACCTGGGCCGAATCTCGCGATCTCGCATGGCAACTGATCAGTCAGGCGATCCAGGTACAGCGATCTGGGCGACGGGCCATGATCGATCCGGACGAACGCTTCCTGCTTCTCGATGAGATAGGGGCCCGTTTTGCCACATCATGGAAGTGGCGGATGCAGCGGGTCATGACCGCCCAGATCGTCGACGTCCGGCGGCGCATGCTTCGTCGTCTGGTCATGGACGCCGTCGAATTCCTC
>JAZFTN010000177.1:0-4729 GCA_036446715.1 Acidimicrobiia bacterium
CGACCCTCCGCTCCCTATGTAGCTCTTCTCCACGACAGCCACATTGGTGATGCCGTGGTTTCGAGCCAGGTAGTAGGCGGTGGCGAGACCGTGGACACCACCACCCACGATGACCACGTCGTAGGCCGACGCGAGGTCGTGGTGTTCCCAGACCTTTGGCCATGGGGATCGGCTCAGGCCGTGAGTGATCAGTTTCCAGGCCGAGAAGCGTGTTCGGCGACTCATCTTCGGTGCCCCCAGTGTGACTGCGAAAACCCTAGACAGGATCGCTGGTCTCGCGGTGCGGCCGTACTTACGTTAGAGAGCACCTGAGACCGATAGCCTGTAATCGATGAGTGATAGACCAAAATACGACGCGATCATCATCGGCGCCGGGATCATCGGCGCCAACCTCGGCTTCGAGATGTCAAAGGCGGGCTATGCGACCCTCAACATCGACAAACTCCCCGCCGCCGGATATGGCTCCACAGCCAACTCGTGCGCCATCATTCGCACTCATTACTCGACCTGGGCGGGTGTGGTCATGGCCTATGAGGGCTTCCACTACTGGAAGGATTGGGAGGATTACCTCGAGGTCGAAGACGAGAGGGGAGTGGCCGGATTCGTCCAGTGTGGCGCGGTGTTCGTCGGGAGTCACGGTGGCCACATGGAGAAAGTGCTTCCCCTGTTTGACGAGATCGGAATCCCCTATGAAGTCTTGGACACCGAGCAGTTGGCCGAGCGTCTCCCCGGCATCGACACCGGTGAACACGCACCACCGAAGCGACCCGACGACGATGCCTTCTGGGAAGAGCCGGCGAGCCAGATGAGCAGCGCAGTTCACACTCCTATTGCCGGCTACGTGACCGATCCCCAGCTTGCCACCCACAACCTGCAACGGGCAGCGGACGCCCAGGGAGGGGAGTTCATGTTCAATGCCGAGGTGGCCGGAATACGAACCGACGCCGGCCGTGTTGCCGGAGTGGACCTTGCCGACGGGACCTCATTCGACGCTCCCATCGTGATAAACGTTGCCGGGCCACACTCCTTCGTCATCAATGAGATGGCCGGAGTCGCCGAGTCGATGGGCATCAAGACCAGGGCATTGCGTCATGAGGTTCATCATGTTCCGTCACCTCGAGGTCTCGACTTCGAGAAAGACGGGATGCTCGTCGGCGACGACGACCTCGGGACCTATTTCCGGCCCGAGGTGGGCAACAACATCCTGGTCGGTAGTCAGGATCCCGAGTGCGACCCCCAGATCTGGGTGCAGAATCCAGATGAGTTCGATAGAAACATCACCGAAGACCAGTGGCGCGCCCAGGTCCTCCGTCTTGCCAGACGTCTCCCATCACTGGGTGTTCCAAGCGAAAGGAAGGGAGTCGTGGATCTCTACGACGTGAGCGACGATTGGATTCCGATCTACGACAAGACAGACCTCGACGGGTTTTATGTCGCCATCGGCACCAGTGGAAACCAGTTCAAGAACTCACACATAGCGGCCTACTGCATGACCCGGTTGATCGCTGCGGTCGAATCCGGTCACGACCACGATTCGGATCCTGTGAGGGTGAAGATGCCTTACACCGGATTCGTCCTGGATATGGGCGTTTTCAGCAGGAATCGGGAGATAAACGAGGCGTCGTCCTTCAGCGTCCTCGGATGAGCCGCTGACCATCTTCAGAGCAGCGGGTCCTCATCGCTGGTCTGGGAGAAGACCCGCTTGGCCTTACCCACTTCGGAGCGTGGGACGCTGCCTGGAGGTCCGACTTTGACCTCGACCCGCAACCGGATGGTCTCCATCAGTTGATTCTGGAGACGCTGGCCGATCTCGTCGGAGCTGTCGCTGAGCGACCCGTCTATCACCTCTACCCGCGCCTCTAGCTCGGGGAGAGTGCCCCTACGATCGACGATGATGGCGTAGTTGGCGCCCAGGTCAGGATCGGCCATGAGGATGGTCTCGATCGTTCTCGGGTAGACGTTGATCCCCCTGATCACCAACATGTCATCTGCCCGACCCTGGAGCCGCTCGATTCTTCTACCGGTTCGACCGCATGGACACCCGTCTTCGAGAAATCTGGTGATATCCCGTGTCCGATAACGAAGAACCGGCTGGGCGTGCTTGGTGAGGGTGGTGATCACAAGCTCACCTATCTCGCCCTCCGGGGTCGGCTCCCCAGTTTCCGGATCGACGATCTCGGGGTAGAAGTGATCCTCGAAGACATGCATCCCGCCTTTGTTCTCGCGGCACTCGATTGCGACTCCGGGGCCGATCACCTCTGAGAGGCCGTAGATGTCACGGGCGTCATACTCACCTTCCCAGGCTGCTTCGAGCTTGTCCCTCAGACCCTCTGACCAGGGCTCGGCCCCGTGGACACCCCATCGAAGGGGAATGCTCGACTTGAGCCCCATCTCCTCGGCGCGCTCGGAGAGGATCAGTGCGAATGATGGTGTGGCGGCCAACCCGGTGGCGCCGGTGTCGGCCATCAGCGAGACCTGAAAGCCCGGGTTGCCACCAGAGGCGGGCACCGCGGTGGCTCCCAGTTCCTCGACCCCGTAGTGAAGGCCGAGGCCACCGGTGAAGAGGCCGTATCCGTAGGCAACGTGAACCACGTCATCGGGTGTTGCTCCCACGGCCGACAGCGACCTGGCATTGACCTGGGCGAAGACCGCGATGTCATCTTTGGTGTAGGCGACGATCGTGGGCTTGCCTGATGTGCCGGATGAGGCGTGAAGACGGACGATCTCGCTCATGGGCACTGTGAGCATCCCGTATGGGTACGTCTCGCGAAACTCCTGTTTCTCGGTGAAGGGGAGGGAGTCGACGTCCTCGAGGGAGTCGACTTCGCCGACACCCGACATCTTCTTTGGCCAATACCCCGAATCGATTGTCTTCAAACGGGCGATCAGCTCTGTCAGCCGCTGCAGCTGGAGATGTCGCAGCCGCCCGCGGTCGAGGGTCTCCAATTCGTGCAGGTACATCTTTCCTCCGCAGCAGCGATGTTAGGAGGGTGCTTGCTGCGTGACAGGCGTGACATGTCTAGCGGACTGTCGCCCAAATAGCTACGCGGTCTCACCGGCCCTCGACGCCTCTGGCGGCGTCCTCCGCCTAGACGCAGCTACGGCTGCGCCTTCGTTGTGTGTCCTGGCCAGATGACGCCGATGACTCGGTGACACCGTGGCATCAATTGAGCGACAGACCACTAGCGTTCTTGAGATGACCACCATCGAAAGACTCACCGACTCTTGCCTGCTCGTCACCACCGACGCAGATGCCACCTTGTTCGATCCCGGGTTTCACTCCTTCACGAGTGGAGAGTTGGATCTCAGCTCGATCGGAGATGTGACCAGGGTGTTCATCACCCACGAGCATGGCGATCATGTCAGTCCGGACTTCGTGCGCTGGCTGGTCGATCGGCGCTCGGACCTGACCATCCATTCCAACGATCCGGTGGTGAGCCTTCTTCAGGAACATGACATCGAAGTGACCACCTCGGTGCCGGCGGGAGTTTCGGTCGAAGATGTGCTCCATGGTCGGATACCGAGCGGCGCCACACCTCCGAATCGGGCCTTTACGATCGATGGGGTGCTGACCCATCCGGGCGACAGCCGGGAGCCGACTGCGACTGCACCCGTTCTTGCCCTCCCCTTGCTGGTTGCCTGGGACTCCGCGACCGGGGCCGTGGAGTTCGCTCGACGACTGCGACCGGCTCAGGTCGTAGCCATCCATGACTTCTATCTCTCTGAGAGCGGTCGGAGCTGGATCAGAGACGTGGTTGGCAACGTTCTCTCCGCAGAAGGCATAGAGCTTGTTGACGTCGACTGGGGTGCGAGCTTCACGGTTTGAGGGCGATCTATCCCATGTACCGTGTGCCTACGAGCGGTCGAAAGATGAGATGACGGATACCGATAGTCGGCAACTCGACGACGTGGTCGAGGAGCTCTTCGACAGGCATCCCCCTTCGAGCACCGAGCCGGAGGAGTTCTGGGGCGCACAGTACGACCTCGGTCTGGCATGGGTCTGGCACGACAAGGGTTTCGGTGGCCTCGGACTGTCCCGCAAGGACCAAGACCACATCAATCGGCGGATAGAAGAAGCAGGCGGATCAACCGAGAACCGCTACCGCAACCTTCTCGGGATCGGCATGGGCGCCGGTGTTCTCGCCGCTCACGGCACCGATAGCCAGAAGCGACGCTGGCTGCGGCCCATGTTCACCACCCAGGAGATCTGGTGTCAGATGTTCAGCGAGCCGGGTGCCGGCTCCGACCTCGCCGGTCTTTCGATGAGGGCGGAGCCAGACGGTGACGAATGGGTCGTCAATGGGCAGAAGGTGTGGACCACGCTCGCCCACCTCTCCAAGTGGGGCATGTTGGTCACCCGCACCGATCCCGAAGCTCCCAAGCATCGTGGGCTCACCTACTTCGTTGTCGACATGGAGGCAGAAGGGGTCGACGTTCGACCGCTATATCAGATAACCGGAGACGCCGAGTTCAACGAGGTGTTCTTCGATGACGTTCGGATACCCGATGAGAACAGACTCGACTCGGTTGGGTCGGGGTGGAGAGTCTCACTGACGACTCTGATGAATGAGCGGGTGGCGATCGGAGGCAATACGGTTCCGAGAGGCTCGGGAAGGATTGCCGACGCCGTGGACGTTTGGAAGCGGTCCGGTTCCGAGGATCCTCTGCTCCGCGACCAACTGATCCACCTGTGGGCTGAAGTCGAGGCTGCCCGTTTGACCAGCGCCCG
>JAZFTN010000178.1:0-8146 GCA_036446715.1 Acidimicrobiia bacterium
ATTCGCTGGTTGTTATTGGTGGGGATGGCTCCCTTCGCACGGCTGCACGTCTCAGCGAGGATGGTCTCGAGGTGGTCGGCATACCGAAGACCATCGACAACGACATCGCCGGGACCGATGTCAGCATCGGGTTTCACACCGCGGTCCAGATAGTTGTCGACGCCATCGACCGGCTCACGACTACTGCGGAGTCGCACAACAGAGTGATGGTTGTCGAGGTGATGGGCCGGACCGCGGGCTGGATCGCCGCAGCAGCCGGTCTCGCCGGTGGCGCAGAGGCGATCCTGGTCCCGGAGGTGACGGTCGACTATCAGGATTTGGCCGATCGCATTGTCGCCCGTCACAACCGTGGCCACCACTACTCGTTGGTCGTTGTCGCAGAGGGCGTCCCGGGTCCGTCCGGAGAGATTCATTCTGCCGGAGTAGACGCGTATGGATTCGCCCGGCTTGGTGGTGTGGGTTCGGCAGTTTCCGCCAGACTCGAAGAGCTGACCGGGTTTGAGTCCCGGGTGACCACCCTTGGATACCTACAGCGCGGAGGCTCGCCCACGTCCTACGACCGGATCCTGGGCACCCGGTTTGGGGTGAAGGCGGCCGAGATGGCCTTTGGCGGAAGAGGCGGGATGATGGTCGCGTTGAAGGGGGATGAGGTAGTCCCTGTCGACCTGGGTCAAGCTTGTCGCGAGGTTCGCCGGCTCGACCCCTCCCTTCTGGCGGACGCGGCATGGTTTTTTGCCTGAAGTGTGCGGCTTGTAGCTCCACAGGTCTGGACTAGGTCGTGCAACGGATAGCGGCGTTCATCGTCCACCGGTCGAAGCTGGTGCTCATCGTGACCGGAATCGTCACGCTGACCGCGTTTCTCATGCTTTTTCGGCTCGATTTCAACGCCGACGTCGCCTCGTTCATTCTCGAGGGAACTCCCACGGGGGCTGAGTTTGTCGCCTTTCAAGACAAGTACGACACGGCCGACCCGATCAATGCAATGGCCTCTCTTCCCGAAGGGGAGACCTTCGTCGGCAAGGAGAACCTTGCCCTGCTTCTCCAACTGCGCGATGGCCTCTCCGAGGTCGAAGGAGTTGAGTCGGTTGTCTCCATCATCCCGGCCACCAACCCGATCACCAATCAACCGATCACCGAATCCGATCTCGCCGCTATCCCCGACGCCGTGGTC
This sequence comes from Acidimicrobiia bacterium, assembly GCA_036446715.1. Classification (GTDB taxonomy): domain Bacteria; phylum Actinomycetota; class Acidimicrobiia; order Spongiisociales; family ZC4RG35; genus SZUA-217. Next base: position 1,172 of record JAZFTN010000178.1, read on the forward strand.
GAGTCGATCCTTTCCACCAATCCGGTGTCCTCGCTCCTGCTGTCGGAGGACGGGCGCCACACTCTTGTCCTGGTCAACCCCGGAGAGGACGCCACCGCCACTGCCCGTCTGGTGACCGACGTCGAAGTCGAAGGTCTGGACGTCGTCTACTCGGGAAACCCGGTCATTTTCGCCTCAGTCATCGATTTGTTGTCTCTGTTTCTTCTGCTCATTCCGCCTCTCGTGCTGATCCTTCTGGTCGGCACCTTCTACACGACCATCGGGGACAGGAGGCTGAGTGTTCTCGCCATCGTTCCCGCGGCCCTCGGGTCTCTGTGGACCTTCGGTCTCATTTTCGGACTCGGATTCAAAGCGGACATCGTGACGGTGATAGTGCCGATCTTCGTGATCGTGATGGGCTCCGCAGACGGTCTGCATTTCGTAACCCACTTCCAGGAGGCTGACAACCCGGACCCGGTGGAACGAGTCTCGTCGGCCCTCTCGCATGTGGGCATCCCGATGATCCTCACCACGATCAGCACCGCCGCGGGCTTCCTGTCCCTCTGGTTCACGGGAGTCGGTCCGATTCAACAACTGGGTGTGTTCGCCGCGGTTGGCATCGTCTTTGCCGGCGCGATCTCATTCTTCTCACTGCCCGCAGCAATCACTCACTTCGACATAGGATTGAGCGATCGAAAGGCTCTGCTCGGTCCCCGAGTCATAGCCGGGCTCAAGACTCTCGTCCGCACCAGGGTTCCGGCGATCGTGATCACGGTGGTGATCGTCGTATTCGCGGCTTTGTCGTTGCCCAAGCTCGACGTCAACCCCGATCAGCTCTTCTTCTTCAAGGCGGACGATCCGGTCAGGGTCGCGTTCGAACGAACATCCGAGGTCTTCGGTGGTGCGACACCCATGGCAGGTGAGTTCGCCTTCGACCCGACCGGCCCGGCGAGCCAGTTGGCGGCAATCGCTGTTGTCTCGAACGAGATGGAGCGTCTCCCCGGGGTGCGAGAGGTTTTCTCCGTAGTTGATCTGGCTTCGTCGATGACGGAGGAGCAGATCGAGGCAGTGCTTTCAGGGGAGGTCGAGCTGCCTCTTGGCAAGATGGTGAGCGACGACGGACTTCGTTTCACTCTGCTTCCCGGAGAGTTCTCCGGGGACGATCTCAGAGGGTGGGTCGAGTTCGCCGACGCGGAGCCACTGGTCAAGACCCTCATCGGGATGCCTCTTGTATGGGATGAGATCGCTCGATCCGTTCTCAACGCACAGATGGTGTCTCTGGCCGTTGCCTTCGTTCTGGTGGCGGCCCTTCTCGCGATTGCTTATCGGCGAATTCGCGAAACGGTGGCCTCGCTCGTGCCAATCGCCATGACCATCCTGACGCTGCTCGGTTTCATAGCCGTGTCCGGAATCCAGCTGAACCTGCTGACGGCTGTTGTGTCCAGCATCGTGTTGGGTGTGGGAATCGACTACGCCATCCACTTTGTCGCCGCGATCGACATCGCCAGAAGAGAGGGCCCCGGTTACGTGTACAGAGCGATCGACCGGGCGGGTCGTCCCATCGTGGCCAACGCAGCGGGTGTCGCCGTCGCCCTCACCGCGCTCTGGCTTTCTCCGCTGGCCATCCATGCCCAGGTGTCGGCGATCATGTGGGTAGGCATGGTCACCGCAGGCTTGACAGCCCTCGTTGTCCTGCCTGCCCTGCTTCCCCGGGAGGGCATCGAAGCCTCGGAGTAGTCGCTAACGGACCGTGATGAGTGTGACGTCGGTGAGGTGGCCGACCCGATGGGAAACGCTTCCCATGAGTAGTCCCTTGATCTCTCCCAGACCTCTCCGGCCCATAACGATGGAGTCTGCGCCTACCCCCTTGGCAAAGGCGACTATGCCGTGTGCCGGTGAGCCGATCATCACCTCCAGGGCGCCCACATCACCACCAGCCTCATTGACATGGGACGCAGCCCGGCCAACCACCTCGGTGCCCATCGATTTGAGCAGGTCGCGTTGGGTGATATAGGTCTTCTCGAGTTGGGCGTACTCATGTACCGCACCCGACACGACGGGTGTGCTATCCGGCACCACGTTGATGATGTCGACCGGCACCTCGAAGTGAAACGAGAGTTCGCCGGCGAGGGTGGCCGCCCTCATCGAGTGCTCCGAGCCATCGGTTGCGAGAAGGATCCTGTTCACTGTTCCCTCCTTATCCCGATTCTGCGCGTTGGGCCTGGTGGGCGGTAGGGCCAAATGTCCTTTCGGCCCCGTTCAGTCCCCCGACTCCCGAAACACCGCTGTGAAGGTTCGGACGAGGATCTTCACGTCGAGTGGCACCGACCTGGTCTTGACGTACACCTCGTCGTAGTGAGTTCTCTCCGCCATGGTGATGGTGTCCCGTCCCTTGACCTGAGCGAGACCGGTGATCCCCGGTTTGACCTCGAAACGGGGATTGTCCACACCGATCAGTTCGGCTTCCGCAGGCACCAGCGGCCTCGGCCCGACCAGCGACATCGGCCCACGGACAACGTTCCAGAGGTTGGGCAACTCGTCGATCGACCATCGGCGCAGGAAGTGTCCAACGACAGTGATTCGATCGTCTTCCTCAATGCGGATCGACGGTGCCGTCTCGTTGTGTCGCGACGCTTCTTGACGGGCCAGGTGCTCGGCGAAAACCTGCTCGTCGTTGTCTGCCTCCATGGTTCTGATCTTCAGCATCCCGAAGGGCTCTCCGCCCTTGCCGATCCTGGTTTGCCGGAAGAAGATCGGTCCGGGGCTGTTGATCCGCACGGCGATGCCCGCCAGCACGATCACCGGTGTGGTCAGGACCAGAACCACCAACGACACTGCAATATCAAGCGTCCTCTTGGCAACCTTGGCAGCCGCCTTGGAGTCTTCCTTGATCTCATCGGCATCCCTGACAAGCACCGCACCGGCAACGAGAGCCCCCAGGGCCAGGACCTCGCCGACAGCGAAGCCGATTCCGACCCTGGTCACAATGTCCAGCGACGCGGTGAGCATGAGGGCCGTCGCCGCCGAAAGAAGGCCGCTCAGCCAGGCGATGGCCAGTCTGAGCGATTGTCCTCGCGCCACCAGGATTTGACCGACGAATAGACCGCCTCCGGCAAACACCACGCCAAAGGCGATAGCGGCCGCCGTCAGACGATTGGGGGCGAAGTCGGGTCCGAAGGCAACTTCGACGACCCACGGTCCGACCAGCCACCCCATGGCTGCGGCGATGACCGCCAGCCCGGAGGCAGCCCACGCCATGCCACGCGCCCATGCCCGCAACTCCTGACGTTCTCCCCGTGCAGCCATTTCGGTGAAAGGGGGCAGTATCCGTGCCAGAAGGTTGTATCCGAAGGTGAGGGGTGCCCTGCCCAACGTGAATGCCGCGAAAGCGATGCTGATCTCGACGGCAGAGCCGCCAAGCACCCCGACGATGAGTGGCCCTGCCAGAAGCAGCGCCTGTGATGACGCTGCCGCCAGGACAAGCCCGGTGAGCAAGCCCCGGTCATCGAGAGTGCTCTTGGCGTCCTCGTCCAACTCTTCTCGATCGACTTCGACTCGTCGAAACGGTTTCCAGACGAGAACGACCAGAGGGCCGAGGATCAAACCGAGAGCGAACCCGGATGCCGAGGGCCTGACCAAGGTCACTCCGACCGCGACAATCAGGCGAACAAGAGAGGCGCCACCCGACGCCATCCCATAGGCCCGGAACCTCCTCCAACCGGCTAGATGGCCGCGGGCGGTGGCAAACACGAAGTGAACGCCGATCGTCAACGCCGTGAAGACGACGAATCGTCGATCCCCATTGAGATATTGGTCAGCCCCTAGGAAGGCCACCGTGGTCGCCACCACCACCGTTATGCCGACGAGCCAGTAGGCCCGCGCCGGCAGGCCGGACCGGGATCTATCGATTGTGAGCCTTCTCACAACGAGCTGCTCGATCGGCAAAAGGATCACGATGAAAGTCAGAAAGTGAATCGTGAGGAGCACCGAGACCGGTGAGAAGGCCTCCGCACCGAGCGTCCGCCCCCCAAGCAACTGGTAGGCATAAGCCCCAATTCCGGCAACGAGGCTGCCGCCAACGATGTACGCCGTGCCGTCGCTACGGAGATATGCGTAGCGGGTTTCGGGCTGTTGTCCTTTCGATGAGGTCATGGAGTTGCTTCTTGGTCTCGTGAAGGGCGAGAGGCCGGAGAATATGCTTTCGTTCTCAAGTCTTCCGGCCTTGTTTGAAAGAAACGAATAGTTATTGCCAATCCGTAGAATCCTGTCGAGTTGGCCACCTCTATTCATCCCTCCGACTCTTCACCGCCGCGGCGAGGGAGTCTGGCCGCGCTCGCGTCGGCCTTGGTGCCCGGGTTGGGACAGACGTACGTCGGTCGTCGCGACATCGGCCGCAGACTCTTCATCATCGACGCGGTCATTGCCGGTTTTGCGTTGTTCTCGCTCCTCTTCCTTCGGGGAGATGTCCTCAAGATCTGGGTTTCGTCAGGGGCCCTGGCCCTTTTGATGGTGATGAACCTGGCGATTCTGGCTTACAGATGGCTGGCTGCGGCCGACGCCTACTACTCCGTTCCCGACTCGGGAGAGCCAAAATGGTCGACCGGCCTGGGTGTTGTGGCCGTCGCGGCGGCACTCGTCGTGCCGCATCTCCTCTTTGGCTATCTCATTGTGGTCCAGGCAAGCCTCATCGATACGGTGTTCTCGGCGTCGGAACCGACCGAAGTCATCGCTTCCACACCTGGTGACCCAACCGCGGAGCCGTCGGGAGTTGCCGGTGTCATAACCTCGACCACCACCCCTGATCAGACCACGACCACCATCGCAGCAACGCTCTGGGACGGTCTGGAGCGCCTCAACATCGTTCTGTTCGGCGCCGATGCCGGGGAAGGCCGGAGCGGGCTTCGCACCGATACGACCATTGTTCTGAGCATCGACCCATCGACGGGAAACACCGCGATGTTCTCTGTGCCACGCGATCTGTCCAACGCACCTCTTCCCGAAGGCATGGGGATGTGGGACTGTGACTGCTTTCCGAACCTGATTACCCACCTCTACGACGCTGCTGTTCTGAATCCGGAGGCGTTTCCAGGCCCCAACACCCCACCGATCAACGCACTGAAGGGGGCCCTTGGTGAGATGTTCGGGATCCCCATCCACTATTACGCCCTGGTCACATTGGAGGGGTTTGTCGATGTCGTGGACGCACTCGGCGGTGTGACCATCGAAATACCGGAGACCATCTTCGACGACACGTATCCGCATGAGGACGGGAGCATCGAAAGCATCGAGATCAAGGAAGGGACACGACATCTCAACGGTCATGAGGCTCTTGCCTATGCTCGAATACGACGCCATTCAGACGACTTCAACCGGATGAACCGCCAGCGTTGCGTTCTCGAGGCCGTCTTGGAGCAGTCGAGTCCCGCCGAGATCCTGTTTCGGTTCGGTGCAATCGCTGAGGCAATGAAGAGAAGCCTGACGACTGACATCCCCCAGGAGCGCCTCGCCGACTTCATCGATCTGCTTCCGGTGATCTCCACAGATCGGATCGCGACCCTGCGGATCACGAGAACCGAGTACAAGACGGGCAGTGCTCCCGGGCGTACCTACTACGACATAGACAGGATCAGAGAAGACGCGCAGTTCTTGATGGCCGATCCCGAGGCTGCCCAGGAGGAGTTGGGTTTGGACGATCTCGACAGCACCTGCGGCGTGACCGAGAGCTAATTCTGGGGGCGCCAGATCCCTTCAGTTGAACTGGGGGATGACCTCTCGTGCGAACAGCTCGAGACTGGAAGTATCGTAAGCGGCGTCGGGAAAGTAGACAATGGCATAGGCCATCCCATTCGATTCCCACTCTTTGAGCCCGGACATGATCTGGTCCGGGGTTCCGGACATCAAGTCGAACAACGACACATTCTTCTCCGCCTTCTCCTCGGCTACGTACTCGGAGAGATGACCTTTGAGCCAGGCTTTCTTCTCATCTACCTCGGCCTCGTCCGCCCCACACAGGATGTTGAAATTGGTGGATCGGACTATGGCGTCGTAGTCGGTCCCGACGTCGTCGCAGTGACCTCTCAACACTTCTGACTTATGCCGAAACTGAGCGAGATCAATCCCGAAATTGGTATAGGCTGCATGTTTGGCGGCGATCTTCAGAGTTATCTGCTCGCCACCACCTGCTATCCAGAGTGGTATGTGTGGCTTCTGGATGGGTTTCGGCTGGGAGATAGCTCCCTCGAGGTTGTAGTACCTGCCCTTGTAGGTGACCTCGTCCTCGGTCCAGAGCGCCTTCATGATCTCGACGCCCTCTCGAAGCATCCCGAGCCGCGCTGCCGGAGGAAGAAACTCGTAGCCGTATCCGTCGTGCTCTTGCTCGTACCAGCCGGCACCTATCCCCATCTCGAGCCGACCGCCAGAGATCACGTCAATAGATGCTGCCACCTTGGCCAGGTACGAGGGGGGCCGGTAGGTGTTGCAGGTGCACATCTGCCCGAGGCGGACCGTTTTGGTCACCGCGGCCAGCGCCGCCATCAGGGTCCACGCTTCGTAGGTGACCTCCTGTGTCGGCTCGGGGACGGTGTGGAAGTGGTCGTAGACCCAGAGTGACTCGTATCCCAGTTCCTCGATGATCTTCGCCACCTTCAGCATTGTGGGCCAGTGATCCTCCGGATTCAGACCGGCCAGGTCGAGTCTCCATCCTTGTGGTACAAACGCTCCGAATCTCATGAGATTGAGGCTATCCGATTCCCGCTGCCGCGATCATGAGCGGATGCGACTGGGACGCGAACCTGAGGTTGTTAAGCCCGGATACGGGCTTAACAACCTCAGGTTCGTGGGACGCGAGAAGGGCGGCCGGATGGTCGCCCTTCTCATTCGCCGGTGTGGTGATTGCTAACGCAAGATCGGATAGCGCTCCACCACTGGGGTCTTGCTCCACCACCGGCCGACACCAAAGGTGTCTCCAGCGTTCACTTCGGCCAACCCGAGGAGAAC
>JAZFTN010000179.1:0-3908 GCA_036446715.1 Acidimicrobiia bacterium
GCGCCGCGGGAAGTCCTCGAACTCAGATTCGATGACGAGCACAAGGACGACGCAGTCATCAGGATGGACGGCCTCGCCGCCCGCTCCGAAGTTCTCGCAGACCGCGTCCTCCTCTACACCGACGACGCCGACGACACCCAGCGCGCACTTCACGACCGTGGGATCCACCCCTCCCAGGTGTTGGTCCGGAGGTCGACACTCGAGGATGTCTTCCTCCGTCTCACCGGCCGAAGACTCATCGACTGATGACCACCGTCTCCCGCTCACTCCGATTCGCCGAGTCGGAGGTCATTGCCTACCGCCGCACCTGGCGGGGCACAGTCATTACCTCCTTCGTCAACCCTGTGCTGTTCCTGGCAGCCATGGGCGCCGGCCTCGGCTCATTGGTCGACGCCGGCAACGGCGACCTCGGCATCCCCTACCTAGCCTTCGTGGCATCGGGCTTGATGGCAGCAACGGCGATGCAGAACGGTGCCGGGGACGGATCGTTTCCCGTGATGGCCGGGGTGATGTGGCGGAAGAACTTTCATGGAACCATCACCACGCCGTTGGGCCCCTCAGACATCATTCTGGGCAGGCTGATCTGGGGTGTAGCGCGCCTCGTCTTCGTGCTTGTCGTGTTTGCAATCATCGCCGTCCTGTTCGGCGCGATGGACCTTGGGCCGGCTCTGACGGCCATCCCGCCCGCGGTGTTGACCGGTCTCGCGTTTACCACCGTCATCACCGCCTGGACCCTCACTCAGGAAGACGGGAGAAGCCTGTCCACCCTCTTTCGCTTCGCCATCGTGCCACTTTTCTTGTTCTCAGGAACCTTCTTTCCGATAAGCCAACTCCCCAATTTCCTCCAGCCGGTGGCGTACGTCACTCCGCTGTTTCACGGGGTGGAAGTGGTTCGAAAGATCGCGCTTCCAGGCGCGGACGCATCGATCGTGACCAGCGTGCCGATCTGGGCCTCGCTTCTCTATCTCCTGCTGATGACGGCCATCGGCATCTACCTCTCTGTGCGCTTCCTCGACCGGAGGATTCGACCATGAGCGTCTCGGCTCCAAGCCGGCTCACTCCGATCGGCAAGGTGACACCATTCCGCGCCCAGCGGATCTGGGAGAAGAACTACATCGCCTATCGCCGTTTGTGGAAGGTGATCTTCAGCGGGTTCTTCGAGCCTGTCTTCTATCTGTTCGCAGTTGGCATCGGCGTCGGTGCCCTGGTCGGCGATGTGACGCTGCCAAACGGCACACAGATCCCATATGCCGCCTTCGTCGCTCCGGCGATGATGGCCGCATCGGCTATGAACGGAGCAGTCATCGAGACCACGTTCAACATCTTCTTCAAGCTCAAGTTCCAGAAGGTGTACGAAGGTGTTCTCACGACGCCCATGCAACCCTCGGACATCGCCATCGGTGAGATCGGTTGGGCCTTGCTGCGCGGCGTCCTCTACTCCACTGCCTTCGTCGTGGTCATGTTCGCCATGGGATTGACCGAGTCCTGGACGGCGGTACTGGCTATTCCGGCCGCAACACTTGTCGGATTCGCCTTTGGCGCAGTCGGTATGGCGGCCACCACTTTCCTGCGCTCCTGGCAGGACTTTGATCTGGTGACCCTGGTGACGATGCCCCTCTTCTTGTTCTCTGGCACTTTCTATCCTCTCGACGTCTACCCACCGCTGATTCAGAACATCGCCAAGATCTCACCGCTCTATCACGGCACGGAGCTACTCCGTGGGTTCACACTTGGTCTCGTCGACTGGACGATGATCGGTCATGCCGCCTATCTGCTTGTGATGGGTCTGGTCGGAGCAGCCATCGCCAATCGCCGGCTCGACGCGATGCTGCGGAAATAGGCCCCACCGCTCGAGTCTCCTCCCCTGAGATCAAGACAACACGACGGTGCAGGGAGCTGCGCGTTCGGCCGGGGTTTCGACCTTCGGTGAGACGGGGTGTTTGTGTCAGTTTGGCGGGGATGCACGGCCACCGCTTCGAGAAGGTGGTTGGCGACCTCCTCGATGATCTCTTCGGCATCGCGGACCCACCGGACCTCACGCTCAAGCTCGCTGAGGTACCGATCGATCACGGCGTGCTCGGCCAGCCAGACCAGCAGCGTCTCCAAACCGGCCCGGGTGGTGTCGAATTCAGCGACACCCAACAGCCCTCCAATCGGGTCCAAGGCGGTGGCGAAATGGGTCTCCAGATGAGTGTCCACCCCACCAGTGACTTCAAAGACAGGGGAATCTAGAATGGTCATGACCATCCCTTTCTCTCGACTACGTGTGCAAAGGGGTGGCACGCACTTGCCGGAACGGCGGCACTGGAACAGAAACGCCTCCGTTAAAGGCGTACTGCGTCCACCGCCCGATCGGTGAGTGCCCAGCCCCTGAGGATCCGACCGACGCGTCATTCACAAGACAACACAACGGTGTCAGCCGGTTAATCGGTTAAGCCAGATCCCCACAGACCACTCGACCGTAAACATCCACTACCCGCAAGCGCGGATCTCCGGTCAGGCCCCCATCATCACCCTGCCGGTTGATACACCTTGGATTGGGTTGGAGCGACACTGTTAGCGGAGTCGTTCTGACTGTCGATCTTGGAGGTGTGGCATGCGTTTTGTTGGTGGCGATGTTCAGGCGTTGTTCGTAGACCAGGTGCGTGGTCTTGACCCGGAGCAGTGTCTGTTGGTTCCTGTCGATGTGGGGAAGTCCACGGCGATGGCTTTGGTGGCTGACCTGTACGGTCAGATTGTTGTCGACCCGTTCGGTTTCGATCTGACCGAGCATGGAGTTTCAGTCCTGCTGGCGGCTGTTTCTTCTGCCGAGTTGGAACGTGGAGCGGTGATGGCCCGGTTCGGGGTTGAGGCCGCGGGCCGTTATCACCGCACTTTGCTGGCTTCTCTGCGTCGTAAGGGTCTCGAGGTGGTTGAACTCAACCCGGGAGCGGTGGCTGAGGCCCGCTCCGGGCAGGGGAAACGACGTCTCAAAAGCGACGTGCGGGATCTGGCAGCGATGGCCGACCTGTTGGCTCGAGGCGGGGGACGTGCTCCGCAACGAGTGGACACCGAGATGGCCGTCCAAGCGGCGTGGGCAGCTCACCGTCTGGGAATGTCAACTTGATTTGGCCCCACCTGTCGTGTGTGTGGTGACGGAGGGTGGTCATTTGGTGGTTCCGGTTCTGGTGGTGCGGAGTCTGTAGGAGTCGCTGCCCGCCGCCTCGCCACCGAGCTAGAAGGGACCTTCCCGGATGCGGCCGCCTCGATCCGAGAGGGCCTCCCCGAGATGTTCACCGTCCGTCGCCTCGGTGTCACCGGCACCCTGTTACGCACGCTGATGTCGACCAACCCGGTCGAGTCGATGATCTCGATCGCTCGGACCACCACCGCCAATGTGAAACGGTGGCGTGACGGTGAGATGCGCCGACGCTGGTGCGCGGCGGGCATGCTCGAAGCCGAGAGGTCGTTCCGACGGGTCCGTGGCTACCGGCAAATGCCGGCCCTCGTCGCCCAACTCCGTCTTCACGCCGAGACTGTCACACCCACATGCGATACTAGAAAGGAGCCGATCGCTGCATGACCAACAAGACCGCCGCCCCCACCAACATCAGCAGCAGCAGACGGGACATCCTCTTTAGGCGGCTTCGACGCCATTAGAGGTGAAAGGCGGGGTTTGTTCTGAGGGGCGGCGTGTAGATTCGAAAAGATGGGTGGCGAGCCGACAAACGAGCAGCGTCGTGGTGTAGATGACGGTGAGTATTGGCGTCAACTCCTATCCGGTGAGGACAAGGGTCTCGACATGCTCAGTCGAGTGTTCCGGTCGATTCCGTCAGCGCCTCGATGCAAACTATGTCATGCACCCTTCAAGGGTCCGGTTGCACCGCTCTTCAGACTGCTCGGGTTTCGACGCTGGGCGCTGAACCAGC
>JAZFTN010000180.1:0-14172 GCA_036446715.1 Acidimicrobiia bacterium
CGCATTTGAGTGAGTCTCTCCAACGGGTCGTACCAAATCACCACTGCTCCGATATCGTGGGCCTCGTCGACCATGGTGTCGTACACGACCGTCCCTCCCTCCTCCTTGGTGTCGAACACAACGGCGTTCACCCCGGTGTCGGCTGGCAACGTCAGGAGTTGCTTGAAGTGAGCATCGTCACCGGCGGCACCCCCACCGACTCGAAGCCCTCTCACCTTCTTCGGGTGATCGTCACCAGGAAAAATGCCGAACCTTGCTCCCACGGCACCTCGGCTTCGGTCCAACCCCTCTTGGAGACCAGAAACGGCTCCGGTTGCGCTGCCGCGAAGGTAAAGACGCCGTCGGGACCGGTGGTGAGCTGGGCTGATCCAATCGTCACCGTCACTCCCGGCACCGGCGACCCGGAGGGGTCGACAACCTTCCCGAACAGGTTGAAGACACGACCGATCGTTGTGACAGTCGATGGTGTCGTCGACGTGGTGGTGGTGGTTTCAGCGACAGTCGTCGGCGAGGCGGCGACCGCACTTGTCGTTAGCCCGCCCACCTGAGCGCCGACGCAGGCAGACGAGACGAAGCCCAGAGCCAGGAGCACTAGCAGGCGGGACCGTGGGATCGGCTTCACCCCGGCATGGTATGTGTCAGGCCCAGCGTAAGACCATCACCGTCATCGTGAACAGGAGCAGCAGTGTGTCCACGGTTCCGAAGGCTGCTATTCGTGCGGTCGCAGACTTGATCCGGGTTTGGTCTCCAGATTCGACGGCCTTCGCGGACGTCTCAGAGCCTGGCGTGAATATGAAGATCCCCAGCAGCACACCGATGACGATCATCACGAATCCGATGGTTACGAACAGACTTCCAAAACTGTATGAATCATCCTGAAGAACCATCACGATTCCGGTGACGAGAACCAGAATCGAAGCCGGCATGTAGACCCTCTTGCCGAACTCTCCGGTCACCCGATACCATCCGGCCGCTACTTCGACTCCCTGTCGGGCGGCCAGACCAGGCACGACGGCTTGAAGAATGTTGGTTCCAAGCCACACACCGGCACCGGCGATATGCAGGACAAGCATTACCTCGTGTAGTTCCATTTGATCTCCTCCGAATCTTGCACGGCAAGTTAGCCGCCCGTTCTCATTAGGGACCAACCCACTTACGATCGGCCGCCGTGATCGACAAGAGTCAACCCCAGGGCTGTCGCAACGCCGCCATAGCGATAGCGTTCCTACTCGGCTTCGCCGTGGTGTTCATGGTGATTGGTCTTTCGTTGGTCAACAGCGATTCCTGCGAGAGCACCTGCCAGACCCTCGGTCTGACACTCCTCTACGCCGGAGGACCTCTGTCGGCCGTTCTGGGCGTAGCTTTCGGAGGGTTGTGGTTGGCCTGGCCGTTGGATGTGACACTCTGGGTGGTTATCGGATTCGCCTCGGCCCGATGGGCTGAGAGCCGGTCCCGGGGGGTCCTCGGCGTCACCCTGGTGCTTATCATCCTGGCCCTCATCTACGGACTAGTCCTTTCGCAGTTCGTGGAAATAGCCGTTTAGAAATCCTCGCCGTCACTTACCGTGACCGGTGAATGCAAGACACAATCACTGTCCGTCTCGTGGGCATCGGGCTGGCCGGTCTGTTGACCGTGGCCGTCGTGTTCTCTACGACCGCCCTGTTCGAAGCACCGTCACCGGGTTCGAGCCTCGAGGCCGTTGGCGGCGCTGAGATGATCATCGAGCTGGTTCAGGGGAAGAAGACGCTGCTCTGGTCCTCTCTGTCGGGGACTGTCACCGGCTACACAGTGCTCGGCTGGCCTACGAGTGTCGACGGCCACGACCTCGGTGGCGCCTTGATGTTCGCCAAGCCGGAGAACGGATCGGCAGGCGTCATCGATTTCGGCGAGAAGCCGATGTCAGCCAGTTTCGACCTGTCTCCCTAGACCGCCAGGTACTGCTCCAAGTCCGAGTCCTCAAAAGGACCGACCGCCCCGATCATCCGGGTATCGGCGCCGTATAGGTCCACTGCCACCGACTGGACATCCTCGAGAGTGATCGCCTCCAGCTTCTCCAGTCTCTCGTCGACCGAGAGATGAGGCATCCCAGCCAACTCGTCTCTTCCCAACCGCACCATCCGGCTGTTGGCGTCCTCGAGAGACAGTGCCAGCCCACCTCTCGCCGACCCTTTGGCGCGCTCGAGCTCTTCGGGTGTGATGCCGGAGTCGACGACCTTCGACAGCTCGTCGCGAATCAGGTTCAGGGCGGTATCTGTCTGACTAGGAGTTGTTCCCACATAGACACCCCAGGCTCCGGTGTCGGCGAATGACAACTTGAACCCATAGATCGCATACGCGAGACCGCGCTCTTCGCGAACTTCACGGAACAGCCGCGATGACATGCCGGAGCCCATGATGTGGTTGAGCACATCGAAGGCCCACCGTCGCTCGTCCATTCGATCCAATCCCGGACCGCCCACCACGATGTGAGCTTGCTCGGTGTCCTTTCGTTTGAGGTTGATCCGAGGGCGGCCGGCCAGATCGCTGTGATCATGATCGACACTGCCGCCTGACCAGTCGCCGAAACGTTCACTGATCATTTCGACAAGGGACCCATGGTCGATCGAGCCTGCCGCGGCCACCACCATCGACCCGGCCCCATAACGACGCCCCCAGTAGCCATTGATCTCGTCGCGTGACATGGCAAGGATCGAATCCCTTGTGCCCAGGACCGGGGCCTCGAGAGCATGACCCGCAAAGACCGCCATGGTGAAGTTCTCGAAGGCGACGTCGTTGGGATCGTCCTCGTACATGTTGATCTCTTCGATCACGACGTGACGCTCGGCGTCTATCTCATGTGGCCGGAAGGCCGGACGCTGGATGATCTCGGAGAGAACGTCAAGCCCCTTCGTCAGTTCCTGGTCGAGGATCCGCGTCCAGAAGCAGGTGGCCTCCTTTGACGTGAAGGCGTTGGACTCGGCGCCTATCGCGTCGAAGGTCTCCGACACATCGCGGGCGGAGAGCTTGTCGGATCCCTTGAAGAGAAGATGCTCGAGGAAGTGGGAAACACCCTGTTCGCGGTGGTTTTCGTCGCGGGTACCCGTGTCGATCCAGCAGCCAAGGGCCACAGATCGCAATGAAGGCATCGTCTCCGAGATCACTCGGATACCGTTGGGAAGGGTGGTCAGGTCGTAGTGCACAGACCGGATCGTATTACGGAACAACGCCAACGCCGAAACACGATTTCGCCTCGGTTTGACACGACATGAGACAATTGGCGGCTGATGCGCGGACGTGACCAGACATTTCTTGCCGATCTCATCGGTCCTGAGGACAAAGCAATCGAGGCTGTCGTCAGCCGATACCAGCGGGTTGCCCCCGCGGTCACCAGGCTTGCCCGGAGTCTCTCGGACAATCCCAACCTACAGGTGCGGCTTGGCTCGGAGAGCGCCGCCTCACCGGACGAGGTGGTCTGTGACCCGCGGATCTTCCAGGCCGCGTACCACCGCAATGCTCCGGTCACGCCCGACGAGGTTGCCCTCGCCTCGGCTCTCCATGAGGTAATGCATCTGGTCTCCACAAATCTCGATGAGAAGAGGCCTCTCCCCGACGGGTGGCCCATCGAAGGTGACGTTGCCGAGGGTGTTGAGATCGACCTTCTGACGGCTCTGGAACGGACCGAAAAACCGGTGGCAGAGGTCATCTTCTTCAGTCTCGAGGACGCCCGACAGGAGGCACAGGGTCTTTCGACGTACCCGGGCGCCAGGTCCGTCCTGGAGGACCTCTACCTGTCGTCGCTGAGTCAGGCCATCTCCAAGTCGGGAGCGCTCAGCCAGTTTGTCCTGGGGTGTTTCCTTCTCACGGGCGGCTACGTCGAACGCGAGGTGCTCGAGCGGCGCTTCGAGGCTCAAGCAGCCGTGGCCATCGATGATGCAACTGAGCACTGTCGGCTCGCCGCGGAGACTACCGACCCTTGGTATGTGGCCCAGCTCGCTCTTGAACTGGAGGCAATCGCCCGCACTCACGGTCTCATCACCGAAGCACCCGACACCGCGACGAAGGCTCAACGCCAACTGACCGAGGACGAAGACGCCGAGAAGGCTGCAAGCGGAGTCGATGCTGTCCGCCTGACTTCGCCCATTGTCTCGGACTCGGACTCGTATCAGGATACCAAGCGCGCCGCGGAATCCCGCTCGGGTTTGTCCGATCGCAAGGGGGCCTCCGATATTGCCGGCGACGAATCAACCGATCAACTGCTCCGTGTCAGCCAAGCACCCGAAGTTTTTCTGCCGACGGGTCAGAGCGGAAAGCTCCTGGTGACAGCCATCCCGCACTCCTTCAGTGTTTTCAGCACGGAGGGTCTCGAGTCGATGGAGGCAGCGGCCAAACGCTGGGGTGTGGCCCAACGAAAAGTCTCCGGCGAGCTCTTTCCCCTGTTTGCCGCCAACCAACGACGTGGCCTCCGCTCCGGGTTCGACCAGGGCGATGTCTCTCCGCACGCTGCCCTCTTCATTGGGGCCGGGCTCTACCAGAGGCTGTACGAGCGACGGGCGGCGAGGACCAGACGTCGTTATGCGGTTTCGCTTCTCGTGGACGCGTCGGCGTCGATGCTCAGCCCGGGTCGCGGCCACGGCCCGGGAACATCGTGGGCAATGCCCGCCGCCCTCCTCGGCGCCTGGACCATGGCTCGACTCTGCGATGAGCTCCAGATCGACTTCGAGGTTGCACTCTTCAACCGCGGCTTCGCCGCCAAGCCAGAGGACACCGAAGACAGCTTTCGACGGGCTCGCTCCGCCGCGACCGCCGGTCTTCGCCAGACCCAGGGGACCGCAGCCGACCGGCTCATAAGCACGGTGAACCACTACATGGTCAAGCCGTTCGATCGGCGATGGCGCGACGCTCAACACGCTCTGGCCGGCCTTTTCTTCACGGCCGCTGAACCAAGGAAGGCCGCCGCATTGGCAAGACGAAATGGCAGCTCTGCACCACCGGTGTCCCTGTTCGAGAAGGCCGCCAATGTCGATGAGTTCAACGTCATTCACGCCGCTGAGCGCATGGGACGCCTCGGCGCCGACGTCAGGCTTCTCATGGTTCTCGCTGATGGCATGACACGTGGATCGATGGACGCTCTCGCCAAGTCCGTCTCGTCCGTCGAGGCTGGAGGTACCACCGTCATCGGGATAGGCATCGGCGACCACACCGTCGACGACGCCTACCAGCGTCATGAGGTCGTGGAGGAGCCCGACCAGTTGGCCAAGGCGATGGTCGACGGCACCCGGAGTGCGTTGCGACGAGGCCTGGCGATGTCGGGCATGGACAGTTGGTGGGCGCGTACACCCCAGTTTCTAGCTAAGGAGAAGACAAGTGCCTGAAACCGTGATCTTCGAGGATCCGAACGCCGAAGGCCGGCCCATAGAGCTCGAGAAGTTCGAGATGCCCGACAACGTGGCCGATGTCGAACTTCGTCTCCGCAAGGTGCCCGAACCCGACCCGCACTACATAGATCTCGGAATGCTCTACCGCTTCGCCCAGCTCGAGAAGGCCCGCCGAGCCGAGGCCGAGGGTCTGGTGCCGCTTCATATCGCGGTTCGAGGACACATGGGAACCGGGAAGGACCACGACATCGAACAGTTCGCCGCCGCGATGGGTCTGCCCTATTTTCGAATTCCACTCACGGGCGAGGTTCGCGACGTCACCCTCATTGGCTCGACCCATCTGCATGGTGACGGCAAGGGTGGGACCGAGAGTCGTTGGGAGGATGGCGACATAACCCGTGCTCTCCGTGGCCCGGCGCTGCTCAACCTCTCCGAACTGAACGCGGCCGGCGCCGAGACGCTTTTTGCCCTTCACGGGCTTCTCGACCGCTACGCCGCGCTCGATCTTCCCAACGGGGAGACCGTCCGCTTGAGAGACGACGTGCGCGTCTTCGGCACCATGAATCCCACCGACATCAGGGATTACGCAGGCACCCAGACGCTCAACAAGGCCTTCGCCGATCGCTGGGTGATCTGGGAGAAGAAGTTTCCCGAAGAAGACCAGGTCAAGGCGATGCTGGTGCGGCGTTATCCCAAGTTGAAGGACGAATACGTCGACGCTATCGCCAGGCTCACGATTGAGATCAACGCCTCCTTCGAGGAGTCGGACACCGGTGTTCGTGTGGAGACACCTCTCTCGCTCCGCTCGGTCCTCGATCGAATCCCCACCGGTCTGCTGGTCTACGCCGACCGCGACGACCCGTTGCGCAAGGCCTGGGACGAGTTTGTCCTCCCACAGGTAGACGCCTACGACCGTGATCACTACGAGACGGTGTGGAACGCCGTCGTTCGAAAAGGCCCATCCAAAACCCCCTTTTAGGACCGGAAGCGCGGAGTACGACGACGGGGCAGTACGTTACGGACATGGCCTATGACCTGGGCAATCCGGAACTAGAGAAAACCATTCGACAATTGGTCGCCGCCGCGTCGGATAACGACAACCAGGACCTGATCGGAGAGTTGATCACGACTGTACTCAAGTTGCATCGAGACGGTGCCACCAGGGGGGACCTCAAGCTGCTCAATACCGCGGTGAAGGAGATCCGCTACTCCAACCTCGTCTTCTCACGTCACGACGAGCCCAAGGTGACCATCTACGGGTCGGCGCGCCTTGGTGAAGGCGATCCCAACTACGAGTTGACGGTGGTGTTCGCCCGATTGATGACCGATCATGGTTGGGGTGTGATCACCGGGGCAGGCCCGGGAATCATGGAGGCAGGCAATCGTGGCGCTGGTATCGACAACTCATACGGCGTCAACATCCGTCTCCCCTTCGAAGCGGCAGCGAACCCCTATCTGTCCGAGGCACGCACCGTCAATTTCAAATACTTCTTCACCCGAAAGCTCGGGTTTGTCAAAGAGTCACATGCCTTTGTGATCCTTCCCGGCGGATTCGGAACCCTCGACGAGGCATTTGAGCTGCTCACTTTGATCCAGACCGGCAAAAGCGATCTACACCCGATAGTTCTTCTCGAGGCGGAAGGGACGAGCTATTGGGACCCGGTCCTCGACTTCATCGAGAACGTCCAACTCGCCGGAGGCCTGATCTCGGAAGCCGACCTCTCGCTGTTTCTTCACACCACCAGCCCGTCCGAGGCCTGCGACCATATCCGCCACTTCTACAACAACTATCACTCCCAGCGATATGCCTCCGGCAAGCTCATCCTGAGGGTACGGCAGGCGCCGTCCACCGAGGAGTTGACTGCCTTGAACGACGAATTCGCCGATATCATCGTCGACGGGAAGATCGAACTAGCCGAACCCTCACCACCCGAGATCGTTGACGACGATGCCCTCGACTGTGATCGCATCGCGTTTGTATTCGATCGGAGGCAGTTTGGACGTCTTCGACAACTGCTCGACCGGCTCAACGAGGTCGCGGAACTCCCGGAGGCAACCCGCATTCCGACACCGATGAGCGAGGAGCAAGCCGAAAGACCCTGGTAGGCGTGCGAACCCCGCCTTCGTACTACAACGGGGTTCACTATTAGAATCTGAGGGTGCGCGACATACTCTCCGATCTAGTAGCCGAGCAGCAGTTCCTCGACCAGTCCTTGCAGCGCATCCCGATCAAGGTCTGGGATCTCAAGACGCCCAACAAGCCGTGGACTGTCAGGGACACGATCGCCCACCTGGCCGACTTCGAAGAGTTGGGCGCCGACGCAATCAACGGGGGCGAAAGGGTCAGGGAATGGCAGAGCGCCTCGGACCTCGAAGCCTCGAAGAAGATGGCAATCAAGAGAGGCCGCGCAATGCGCCCTCAAGATGTCATCGAGTGGTGGCGAGGCGGGCGCGCCAAGGTGGTGGAGCCACTGTCCCACATGAGCGGTGAGGACCGGATCAATTGGATCGCCGGCGACATGAGCGCCCGGACGTTCGCCACGTTTCGTCTGATGGAGACATGGATGCACGGTCTCGACATCTACGCCACGCTCGGAATCGAAGTCGAAGACACACCGCGTATCCGTCACGTCTGCTGGCTGGGATGGAAGACACTCCCCTACGCTTTCAAGGAAGCAGGCGAAGATTACGAGCCGGTTCGGATTGAGGTCATCGGCCCCGGTTACTCGAGGTGGATCTACGGGCCGGAGGACACCGATCAGTTGATCAAAGGGTCCGCCTCCGATTGGGCAAGGGTCGTGGTTCGCCGTGCCAAGCCGAAAGACACCCGTCTGAAGGTGACAGGCGAGCATGCAGAGAGGGCGATTCAGGTAGCCAGGGCCTACCTGTGAGTTCCATTCCCCACGTTGTGGGGATGGTCCATCTGCTCCCTCTTCCGGGCTCCCCCAAATTCAACGGCTCAATGGATGAGGTCGTCGAGACGGCAGTCTCCGACGCCTCCGCTCTGACAGAGGCCGGGTTTCCGGCTCTCATGGTGGAGAACTTTGGCGACACTCCATTCTTTGCCGACGGTGTTGCTCCGGAGACGATCTCCGCTATGACGATCGTCGTGACTGGCGTAATCGATGAGACTGGAGTGCCGATAGGCGTCAACGTCCTCCGCAATGACGCTCTTTCCGCCCTCGGAATTGCTTCCGCGACCGGCGCCGCTTTCATAAGGGTCAACGTGTTGACAGGCATGATGTACACCGATCAGGGCCCGATCGTGGGTAGGGCGTCAGAGGTTCTTCGCAAACGCAGCGCACTCGCACCAGAAATCGAGATATGGGCAGATGTGATCGTCAAGCACGCTGCGGCGCCAGCCGGGATCGACGCCCGACAGGCTGCCGCCGACACGGCTGAGCGCGGAGGGGCGGACGCTGTCATCGTCTCCGGTTCGGGCACCGGAGCGGAGCCCGACATTCATGAGGCCGGCGTGGTGAGGGCTGCGGTCCCAACCGAAACCCGCGTCGTGATCGGGTCGGGCGCCAATGCAGACAATCTGTCGAGGCTCCTCGGCGCCGCTGACTCGGTGATCGTGGGATCGTCGACAAAGGTGGATGGCGACGCCCGCAACCGAGTCGACCCTCTTCGGGCAGCCCGATTCATCGAAGTCGCCCGCGGCGAGGGGCTGCTGTGAGCTCCGTCAAGACAAGCCGCGCCGACGGAGTTGCCGTAGTGACACTCGCTGAGCCCGATACCCGCAACGCACTGACCGGCGGAGAGATGCTCGAGCAGCTCATCGACGCCATCGATGACGCCGAGACGGACCGGGAAATCGGTGTGCTCGTTCTCCAGGCCGAGGGTCCGGCCTTTTCGGCGGGTGGAAATGTCAAGGACATGGCCGCCAAAGAGGGCCTTTTCGCCGGCAACCCGGCCCAGATCACGGAGAAATATCGGGAAACCATTCAGCAGCTGACACGGTTCATGGCCACGACCGACCTGGTCACCATCGCCGCGGTCAACGGACCCGCGATCGGCGCCGGCTTCGATCTGGTTCTTGGCTGTGACCTTCGCGTCGGCACTCCCCGAGCCCGCTTCGCCCATACATTCATCGAGATGGGAATCATCCCCGGTGACGGTGGCGCATGGCTGCTTCCGCGAGTAGTGGGCTGGCAGCGTGCCACAGAGCTCTCACTGACTGCTCGCTCCATAGACTCCGACGAAGCAGTCAGACTCGGTGTCCTCCTAACCGTGGTCCCGGAGAACAAGATCGAAGACCACGTCATGAAACTGGCGAGATCCATCGCCTCGAAACCACGACCGGCAGTGGTTTTGGCCAAACGTCTCCTCCGTCAGTCGAAGACCATGGATCTCGACGCTTTCCTGGAATTCTCGGCCGCACTGCAGGCGGTGGCTCATTCAACGCCTGAGCACGAGAAGGCAATCAATCAATACATTGAGCGGCTCAAGGGTCGCGACTGAATCGGAACCCTGTCTTGTGCAGAAGCTTCAGCATTGCCGCCGCGGGACTCGACGATCGAGCCGAACGAAGAAGGGCGTCATGGCTCTCGAGAGCACCGAGTGCACGCTCGATGATCACGTGTAACGGTATGACGTTCATGGTCACTTCGGACGCCTGACCGAAAGCGACGATGCGGGTTCGCACTGTGCCGCCCCCTCTCGCCGGTGTGTAGCACACACCTTTGTCCCGTAAGTCTTCGACCACCCGATCGAGGTCGCCTTCGGAGTAGATCCAACTGAGCCGGTGCAATGCCGTGTGCAGCGTCTCGTGCTTGGTCAGCGACGGGTTGAATGCCGCCTCGCCTTGTTTCACCTCGCCGACGATGACATCGATGGTGTCGTCTTCGAGGTAGAGCGGCACGCCCGGCACTTCTAATTCGGACGCCACCGCCGGGTCGTGGGCGTCAGCTATGAACACCCGTCCGGGGAACCGCAGTGCGAGAATGTCCACATCTGTAACGGTTTCCCAATCGCCTCTTTTGTTCAAGGACTGGATCTGAAGTTCCGACAATGTCAGATAGCCGTTGGACCGCAAAAAAACTTCCACCAGGTCTGTTGCCACATCCATGACGGCCATTAAACCAATTGAGACGGGCGACCCATACACTGACCGCGTAGAGTGGGCAAACTGAGCGTTCTGTGGTGAGATCATGAGGGAACTAAAAAGAGACATACTGATCGAAGTCATGGAGGACGTGATAGAGGACCTCCACGGTCACGTTCATCGAGTTTCCGACCTGGCAGTCGACCTTGGCACCGGAATCGGGCTCGGGAACACCGATCTCGACCGACTCGCTCTGGCGGGCGTCCTTCACGATGTCGGAAAGATTCACCTAGATCCAGGAATTCTCGGCAAACCCGGCCCGCTGAACGAGGAGGAATTCGAGTTGATGAGACGGCATCCCGAAATGGGATTCGCCATGACGCGAAATCGCCTCGAGCCCAAGGTCGCCGAAGCAATCCTCTACCACCACGAGCGTTATGACGGTGGTGGCTATCCGTTTGGGCTGGAGGCCGACAACATTCCGATCCTGAGCCGCATTGTTCTCGTCGCCGACGCCTTCGACGCGATGACATCGGTTCGGGCCTACCAGCCGGCTCTCCCCGTCGAATACGCGGTCGAGGAGATCCGCACCAACGCGGGCAGCCAGTTCGATCCGACGGTGGTCGACATCTTCCTGGAGCTTGCCGCCATCGACAGACTCCCACTGGAGCTCATCGCCTAAGACGCCTTCGAATCTTTGGCGTTCCGCATGTACATGGCACAGCAGGAGTCTGCAAGCCATCTGATCCGCGCGGTGATCTGTCGTCGTCGAGCTTGACTCACATCTGGGTCTAGTATTCCGGCCCGCAATGAGAATCGCCTCTTACATCTTCTACGGCCTCGCCGCTCTGTCGGTGCTTGCCGGAATCTCAGCCGCTTCATTTCTGAAAGATGAGATCGGTCAGGTGTTCGGCACGGGGACAATCTTCGTATATGGAGGCGCAGCTGTCCTTTCTCTACTCGTTGCTGTTGCCGCCCAGAGTCTCGCCAACCGCAGGGTCTGACCAAGCCCCGGGCGGAGCCCGCTCACGAGGTTCTTGTCGCTGTCCCCTGATACGTTGGTGTAGTGGACCCACTGAAGGCATTCACACCGGCGACCCGGACGTGGTTCGAGGCTTCGTTCAATGAGCCGACCAAAGCTCAGAAGTTGGGCTGGCCGGCGATCGCCGATGGAGATCACACCCTGATTCACGCCCCGACGGGGTCAGGAAAGACGCTGGCCGCTTTCCTATGGACATTGGATCGTCTGCTCACCGATCCTGTGCCAGAGAAGATGGAACGCTGTCGTGTTCTCTATGTGTCGCCGATGAAGGCCCTGGCCCACGACATCGACCGAAATCTGCGGGCGCCGCTCGCCGGGATCCGTCATGCAGCCGAGCGTCTCGGAGGTGACCCGCTACCCGAGCTGAGGACTTTCCTCAGGACCGGCGACACCCCTCAAGAGGACCGTCGTCGAATGGAAAGACATCCACCCGACATCCTCATCACCACACCGGAGTCGCTCTATCTGATGCTGACCTCTGCCGTTCGATCGGTGTTCCGAAGCGTCCGCTGGGTGATCGTGGACGAGATTCATGCCGTGGCGGGAACGAAACGCGGCGTCCACCTCGCCCTGTCGCTGGAGCGTCTAGAAGAAATCACCGATGATCCGCCTCAGCGCATCGGTCTATCGGCCACCCAGCGTCCACTGGATACCGTCGCCCGGTTTCTCGGGGGTGGCACCGTCGAAGACGAGGAATGGAGCCCGAGGCCGGTCACCATCATCGACGTACCTCACGATCGCGAGCTCGACCTGGAAATCGTTGTCCCCGTCGAAGACATGAACGAGCCAGGCGAGGCTGACCCTCTCGATCCTGACAACACCTCCATCCGATCGATTTGGCCGGCGATCTACCCCCAACTGCTCAGTCAGATCAGGGACCACAACAGCACGATTGTCTTTGCCAACTCGCGTCGTCTCGCCGAGCGAATCTGCTCGGAGTTGAACAACCTCGCCGGAGAAGACCTCGCCCGTGCCCATCACGGATCGGTGGCCAGGGAGCAACGTCTCGAAATCGAAGAGGCACTCAAGCGCGGAGAGCTCAAGGCCGTCGTCGCCACATCGTCACTGGAGCTTGGTATCGACATGGGGGCCGTTGACCTCGTGCTCCAGGTGGAAGCGCCGATCTCTGTGGCGTCGGGGCTTCAGCGGGTTGGACGATCCGGACATCACGTGGGTGGGGTTTCAAGGGCAAAGGTGTTTCCGAAATACCGGGGAGACCTACTCGTGGCAACCGTTATTGCCGGCGAGATGGCCAAGCGCCATGTCGAGCAAACACGTGTGCCAACCAACCCGATTGACGTCCTTTGCCAGCAACTGGTGGCACAAGCCGTGTCTGGCGACACAACAGCCGACGATCTCTATGAGATAACACGACGAGCATCGCCCTACTCCGAACTGAGCCGCCAGGTCTTTGACGAGACCCTCGACATGCTGTCCGGCCGGTACCCGTCTGATCTATTCGCGGAGCTGAGACCCCGCATCACCTGGGATCGCGCCACCGGAGCGGTGACTGCGAGACCAGGCGCTAGACAACTCGCGGTGACCAACCCGGGGACGATTCCCGACCGTGGCCTCTACCGGGTGACACTTCCCGACGGAAGTCGGGTTGGCGAACTCGACGAGGAGATGGTCTATGAGTCTCGAGAGGGCGATAGTTTCCTCCTCGGTTCGAGCGCATGGCGGATCACCCGGATAACCCATGACAAGGTCGAAGTAGTTCCTGCACCGGGCAATGCCGCGGCGAAGATGCCCTTCTGGCATGGAGACATGTTCGGTCGACATCTCGAAACCGGCCGCGCCATAGGAAAGTTCGTCCGAGAGATAGCGGGGCATGATCAAGAGGCCGCCGAAACGATCCTCGGAGCCGAGTACGGCCTCGACGAGCTCGCTGCGCGCAATCTGATCTCATACATCCACGAGGAGAAAGACGCCACAGGAGTCCTGCCCACCGATCACACCATCGTCGTCGAGCGTTTCCGAGACGAGATCGGCGATTGGCGCGTTGTGCTCCTCTCTCCGCTTGGAGCCAGGATTCATGCTCCGTGGGGCATGGCCCTTCGCCATCGTTTCAGAAGTCGCTTCGGAACCGACGTAGACGTGATCTGGTCCGACGACGGCATCGCATTCCGGTTCCCCGATTCCGACGAGCCGCCGGAGGCTGACGATCTGGTACTCGACCCTGAAGAAGTCGAGACGCTTCTGGTCGATCATCTCGCCGACACCGCTCTGTTCGCAGCGCGGTTCCGTGAGGCCGCCGGTCGAGCCCTGCTTCTGCCCCGTCGACGGCCGGGTGAACGCACCCCTCTGTGGTTACAGCGACGCAAGTCGGCCGACCTCCTCGGCGTCGCACGCCAATTCGGATCATTTCCGATCCTCCTCGAGGTCTACCGCGAGATTCTCCAAGACGACTTCGATCTCCCCTCGCTCCAGGAGGTCCTGGGGGAGATCCGATCACGGAAGATACGGGTGGCATCCATTGATACCCATGGGCCAAGTCCTTTCGCGTCTTCGCTCCTCTTCTCTTTCGTGGCCGCCTATCTGTACGAAGCCGACGCCCCGCTCGCGGAGAGACGCGCCGCAGCACTCACACTCGACCGCGACCTGCTCAGAGAGCTTCTAGGGGAGGGGGAGCTGAGGGAATTGATCGATCCAGAGGTAGTTGCCGCGGTGGAACTCGAACTACAGCATCTGACAGACAACCGAAGGGCCACAAACCCGGACCGACTCCA
>JAZFTN010000181.1:0-7251 GCA_036446715.1 Acidimicrobiia bacterium
CGCCGTGTCCACGAAGCCGTCATCCGGATTGGTGACGGTCATGTCCGCCATTCCCAGACGGGCGTAGGAGCTTTCGAGAGACGACCCGAGATTGAGGTAGGCGTTGAACATTCCTGCGAACAGGGCAACGCCGAGAACCACCGTGACCAGCACGGCGACGAACTGCCATTTCTGGCGACCGATGTCGCGGCGGCGCTTGAGCCTGAGTGTGTTCACCAGGCGACGTCGTCGGGGTTCTTCGGGTTGTCATTGTGGTGGGTGCCGACGATCTCCCCATCTCTGAGCACGATCACCCGATTGGCTATTTTAGAGATCTGTGTGTTGTGGGTGACGACGACAATGGTCCGATCGCCCTTGTCGGTGATATCGCGCAGGAGGCTCAACACCTGGATCCCCGTTTCGGTGTCGAGCGCGCCGGTGGGCTCATCACAGAGCATCAGGGGCGGGTTCTTCACCAGGCCTCGAGCGATTGACACTCGCTGCTGTTCCCCACCCGACAGCTGACCGGGAAAGTGGTTCATCCTGTCCCCGAGGCCAACGCTGTGGAGGACTTGTTCGGTCCGCTCTTCGACATCGCCGCCGGTGAGCTCGGCGATGAGGGCCACATTCTCGAAGGCGGTCAGCGATGGGACGAGGTTGTAGAACTGGAAGATGAATCCGACCGACTTGAGCCGGTATTCGGTCCGACCGTCATCGTCGAGGCCGTTGAGTCTGAATCCGTTCGACTCCACCTCTCCCGATGTGGGCGGTTCCAATGCGCCGATCTGGTTAAGCAGAGTCGTCTTGCCACTCCCGGACGCGCCCTGGAGCACAACGAACTCACCTCGCGGGATTTCGAATGACACATCCTTCAGTGCATGGACCTCTGTGTCATCCTCGCCGTAGGTCTTCGTCAGTTGTTTCGCCTTCACTGCCAGATCCATCGCTACCTCCTCAGGGTCGCTGAAGATAGTGCTGTGAAATGGGCCTAGATTCATCTGTCATGCCAGTCACCGAAGCACCCGTACTCGTCACCGGCGCCACCGGATTTGTCGCCGCCGAAATCGTCAAACAACTACTCGAAGCCGGCTACACCGTGCGAGGCACGACCCGTGATGTGGCCAAGTCGGAAGCGGACGGTTACCTGGCGGCACTATCCGGAGCCGGCGAACGTCTCGAGTTGGTCGAAGCCGACCTGGGAGACCCCGGAGCCTTTGACGTGGCGGTGAAAGGCTGTGAGTACGTGATGCACACGGCGTCGCCGTTTGTCCTCGACGTCGAAGACCCCCAGCGCGATCTGGTCGACCCGGCGGTGAACGGGACTCGATCCGTGTTGGAGTCGGTCTCGCGGGCCGGAGGTGTGCGGCGTGTCGTGCTGACTTCGTCCTTCGCCGCCATCTCCGGGGCACCCAAGGAGGGCCCGTGGAGTGAAGAGGACTGGAACGCAGACTCCTCACTCGACTTCGGCGCATATGCCTACTCAAAGACCATGGCCGAAAGAGCGGCCTGGGACTTCGTGAACGAACCCGACGTTGTTTTCGACCTCGTCGTGATCAACCCCACCGGTGTGATCGGGCCTTCGATCGTGCCGCGTCTGAACCAAAGCCACTCGCTTTACGTCTCCGCCACCAACGGAGAGATCCCTGGGATCATCGACCTGGAGTTCCCGATCGTCGATGTCCGAGACGTGGCGATTGCCCACATCCTCGCTATGGAGAATCCCAACGCGGCCGGACGCTATCTGTGCTCGGCCGAGACCCGGAGCATGCGGCAGAACTTCGAACTGCTCAAAGAGGCCGGCTTCGGGGATAGATACAAGCTGCCCTCCCGTCCGCTCGACAATGCTTTTGGTAACGTGCTGGTGCGCCTGATATCTCGATTCCAACCCAAGGGCACCCGTGACTTCATCAGCCGCTCACTGGGACGAACGTTCGAACTCGACACCACGAAGATCAGGACCGAACTGGGTTTGCAGTTTCGTGACGTCGACCAGACCGTCATCGACACAATGACCAGCCTGGAGAGCTGGGGGCACCTCGGCAAGAAGATCGCAGTTGGTGCAGAGCCGAGCCGGCGGTAACATCCGCCGCTCCACCACCACGAAGTCTCCCACCCCCACATGCGTCAACCCCACATCTATGCCCTGACCGCAGGCCTCGCCCTCACGACAGTCCTGGTCCTGGTGGTCGGTGGTGACCCGGCGCCGGAGCCCGAACCGTTCACAGAGGCGCAAGTCCTCGCAGGACATACCGAGTCGACCACCACCACGATGGATCTCGAGTTCTCCGATGAGGATGGGGAGTTGCTGGAGTTGTCGGACGTCGAGATCGAGCTGACCGAGGATGCGGCTGCCAGATCGACCACCACCACGACAACAACCGCGCCAATCACGGCAACTGCGCCCGCGCACTCGCATACGCCCAAGACCCCAAGCGGTCCCACCCCCACGACGACCGCTCCACCCAGCACCCAACCAACCTCACCTCCCACCACAGTCACTCCCGAGTTTCGGTCGGACTACGAGGCCGAGTTTCACGGGCGAATCAACTCGCTTCGGGCGTCGAACGGGCTCCCGGCATTGGCTCGAAACGGCTCTCTAAACGCCCGAGCCAGGGATTGGGCCAAGGCAATGGCCGAATCGGGTGGACTCAAGCACTCCAATATCGGTTCCTTGGTGCCGCCGTGGACGGCGGCAGCGGAGAACGTTGGCAAGGGCGGATCCGTCTCTTCGATCTTCAGCCTTCTCAAGGGAAGCGGCAGTCACGTTTCCAACATGGTTGGCAGCTACACCGACGTCGGAATCGGCGTCTGGAGGGACGCCGGCGGGACCCTGTGGACGGTCCACGTCTTCGCTCGCTGAACCTGACTATCCGCGCATGATCGGGCGCAGATAACGCACCGCCGCAACCGGCTCGGCAGCAGCTACCGCCAGCGCCCCACCGCCAAGCGCTCCGGCAATTCCTGGAGCCATCACGTCAACGCCACCCATGTAGAGACCCTTCACCGGGGTCTTCGGGATGAGTCCCTCGTTGAGAAAACGATCCGGCTCCGACGCCAGACCGTAGATCGAGCCTCGGTGAGATCGAGCGATGTGATGGGTCGATAACGGTGTCGACAACTCGGTGAACTTGACCATCGGCGCCAGCTCCGGGTAGTTCTCCAGGTACTGAGCCAGCAGAGCCTGCGACAGGTCTTCCTTGAACTCGTCGTACTCCTGCCCGCGCTTCTTCCATCTGGTTCCAATCCAGCGTGTGAACGGCTCCCAAGCAACAAAAGTGATCACTTCACCTGTATGACGTAGGTGAGGTCCGGGGTCGTGCACCGGATCTTTGAGCGATGGGAAGGAGCAGAAGAGAACATCGGCTCTGCTCGGTTTCGCGTCGTGCGCGATGTCCCAGAGGTCTCGTTCGGTGTCCCAGGTCTCATAGAACCACTGGCTATATCGGGCACCACCATGACGGGCGACGTCTCCTTCGAATCCGATGTACAGGCTGAGGTGGGCCGGCCCCATCACGGCATCGTCGGAGGAGACAGCAATCGCCTCGTCATCGAGCATCCGGGCAGTCACCGCAGCCCCGGCGGCGCTGATGACACGCTCTGTGAGGATCTCCCTGCCGTCGGCCAGCCTTACCCCCTGAACCCTTCCGCCACGGACAATGATCTCCTCCACTTCGGTCCGAACTGCGGTCCAGCCACCGGCGTCGGCCACCGTCCGAAGCATCTCAGTGGCAATCGACGATGCTCCACCAACCGGATAGAAAGCGCCCCAAAGGAAATGGGCGACCATCAAGGCGTGCATGGCGAAAGACGACTTCTTCGGCGTCGATCCGTAGTAGCCCCACTGGGCGGCAAGGACTGAGCGGAGGTGTGGGTCAGCCGTCAACGACTCCAACACTTCAGCCGTTGTGGCCGACATGTGAGGCAGAGCGGCCTTTGCGGCTTTTCGCTTGGCGCCCGGTGCGAGCATCGGAGGAGCAACACGAGCCTGCAGGTAGCCGGACGAGGCCCGCGACGCGGCCTTGATCAGATCGAGGTATTGGTCGATGGCCTGACGCTCCTCGGGGAAATACTCGTGGAGCGTCTCCCGAAACGCAGGCTTCGAATTCGGGAACTGGATGGTGAACCCGCCGGGAAAGTTGAACTCGTCGTATATCTCCCCAACCGACTCCCACCGAAGACGCCCGTCGGTCAGATGACCGAGCAGCCGGCCCACATAACTGCGATCGGTCATCTCCCCCACCACGTGGACGCCAACATCCCAGTGGTATCCGGGACGTTTGAAAGTCTGGGTGAACCCGCCGGGAATGATGTGCTGCTCGATGACCAGCACCCTTCGACCCATCTTGGAAAGCAGGGCGGCAGCCGTCATCCCACCCATGCCGGACCCGATGACTACGTAGTCCCAGGGGCCGCCGGGTATCTCCCGGGACCAGTACTTGGCGTTCTCAGTAACTGTCATTACGGCGGTGGATCGGCACTGACCCGAAATCTAACCGGGCGAACAACGCGTAGGATCGAGCCATGGCCGAACTGAAGACACAGCGCAACGAGGGAGACGTGAACGCCTTCATCGCTTCAGTAGAAAACGAGACACGACGTCGTGATGCAGCCGCGATCGAAGAGACGATGACCCGTCTGACCGGTGAGCAGCCGCAGATGTGGGGTGGTTCGATCGTCGGGTACGGGACCTACACCTACACTTCGGGAGCAGGCAAGGAGAACACATGGTTCAAGATCGGGTTCTCCCCACGCAAACAGGCGTTGACTCTTTACATCATGAACGGGTTCAAGGGCTACGAAACGCTTCTGTCCGACCTGGGCAATCACAGCCTGGGCAAGTCCTGTCTCTACATCAAGAACCTCGAAGATGTCGACGCCAACGTGCTCGAGCAATTGATCACGAACTCGCTCGCCCATATCGACGCCGCCATCGAAAAAGGCTTCGAGGGGACCATGCCGGTCTGAGCCAGCAGTCAGCTCGATAGGCTCAATTGATGGATCTCAGCGAATACAGGGCGCTCTTCGACCTCAACGGCAAAACCGCGGTTGTCATAGGCGCGGGAAGTGGTATCGGTCGGGCCGGGGCCGAAGCGCTGGCAGCCCACGGCGCCGATGTGGTCTGTGGCGACCTGTCCGGGGATGCGGCAACAGCGGTTGCCGACGGAATCAATGCCCAGGGCGGCAAGGCCCGTAGCGCGTTTGTCGACCTCGGTGATGGCCCCTCGATAGAGAGTCTCTACGACAGCGTCGACCGACTCGACATCATGGTGACGACACCGGCGATCAACGTGCGCAAGCGTCTCCTCGACATCACCGAGGAGGAGTTCGAGAGGGTGGTCGCCCTCAACCTGGTAGGCAATTTCCGCGCGGTGAAGGGGGCCGGCGCACGCATGGCCGACCAGGGTGGAGGCTCGATAATCGTGGTGTCCTCGATCCGCTCCCAGGTGGTGGAGCCGGGTCAGGGTGTCTACGCAGCGACCAAAGCCGGGGTTCTCCAGATGATCAGGGCTCTTGCCGCCGAATTGGGGGAACAAGGTGTCAGGGCCAACGCTCTTGCCCCCGGAGTCGTCGAAACGCCACTGACCCAACAGATCAAGGACATCCCGGACTGGTACGAGGCGTACGCCACCAAAGGTGCCCTGGGAAGATGGGCCCAGCCCGAGGAGATGGCCGGTCCAATCGTTTATCTCGCCTCTGATGCGGCATCGTTCGTCACCGGCTCACTGCTGGTCGTCGACGGAG
This sequence comes from Acidimicrobiia bacterium, assembly GCA_036446715.1. Classification (GTDB taxonomy): domain Bacteria; phylum Actinomycetota; class Acidimicrobiia; order Spongiisociales; family ZC4RG35; genus SZUA-217. The sequence continues at coordinate 5,722 of JAZFTN010000181.1, forward strand.
GTTGGCTGGCCATCGACGGTCGATACACCCCACCGCTGTAGAAATCAGGGTCAGTCCGAACCGAGGAAATTGAGAGCTGCCGCCACGTAGACATCGGCGTGACGGGTGATGTCCTCGACTTCGACGAACTCGTCTGCCCTGTGGGCGATCCACTTGCCACCGGGGCCATAGACCACCACCGGAATCCCGGCGTCCCGCCAGAGAATGGTGCCGTCGGTGGTCCCCGGCACTCCCCCAAACGGCGGTGTCTCCCCCAGCACCTCCTCGTGTCCAGCCACAATTGCTTGAACAACAGGATGATCCTCGGATGTCGAGGTTGGTGGACGGTCGTCAATGGTCTCGACAGTGAACCCCACTCCTGTGTCGCCCATGACCGCTGCCGCCAGCTCGGTGATGTCCTCGCGTATCTGGCCGTGGTCAATTCCGGGCAGGGTCCTGATGTCGAGGGCCATCAGAGCCTCGCGTGGGATCACATTCATCTGAACCACCGATCCTGCTTGAAACACGGTGGGGGTCACATAGGGGAGACCGAGATGTGGATGCTCCCCATGGTCGGCCTGTAACTTGCTCTCAAAAACCGAGATGTCTCCCTGAAGACGACCAAGGGCGACGATCGGGTTGAGACCCTGATCAGGCATCGCACCGTGGGCCATCTTGCCGGTCGCCTCGATCAGGAGACGCAGAGCCCCCTTCTGGGTGGTGCACACCTCCCCGGCCTCCGGCTCGCAGATGAAGGCGCCATCGACCTCTCCCGCGAGATCAGATGCGGCAAATGCCTTGGCGCCGATCATCAGACCCTCTTCGTCGCACAGGACCCCAACCACGATCCGGCCTGGAAAGGGCCCGGCGTCGACTATCGCCCGGGCAGCGAACAGCATGGCGGCCACCCCGGATTTCATGTCAGCCGACCCTCGGCCAAGCAGTCTCCCGTCGACGATGTCGCCTCCGTAGGGTTCGAAGGACCACTCCTCGCGGTCCCCCTCGGTTACGACGTCGACATGGCCCTCGAACATCAGGGTCTTCCCGGGCAAACCTCCGTCGAGGATGGCCACGACGTTGAATCGGCCCGGTTCTATCTCCTCAACCGTCGGATCCCAGCCGAAGGATCGCATCTTGTCGGCAACGAACATCGAAGCTTCAGCCTCGGTCGTCCCCGTGGTGGTGTCGTTGACCGAGCGAATACGAACCAGCTCCTGAGCAAAGGCGATGAGCCCGGAATGGTCAACTCTCGGTCGTGTCATGACTAAGTGCTCCCCAACGTAAATACGGTCGCATGTTTCGGCGAGACAGGGGCGTCGCCTCGCCAGGACGCAGGACGAAGGCGCACCCGCAGTGGTGCGTCGAGGACGAGGACACCGCGAGCGGCGTCATCTGTCCGTTGAAACGTCAGCGTATTTGCGTTGGGGGGCACTAGCTCACAGCGGTCTCCCGGCGAACCGGGAGACCGCGCGAATTGTTCTACTCGTTGAGAGCGAGACTGGTCAGGTCGAGTCCGAGACCAGGCTGGTTCGGGTTGTACCCGGTGATGCC
>JAZFTN010000182.1:0-4653 GCA_036446715.1 Acidimicrobiia bacterium
CGCTGCGAGCCCGACCGGCAGCGACGGGGCATTGGACGACAGGGAGGTCCGACAGTGAACGAGGCACAACCTCCTGAGATCATCACTCGGCTCAGCGTTTCGGTGTTTTCCTCGTTCGCCATGCTCGCTGGTACGCAGCTCGATGTCTTCACTCCGCTTGAGGACGGTCCGCTCTCGGTCGAGGAGATCGCCGATACGCTCGGTGTGCACGCCACGAAGCTGCGACCGTTGCTTTATGCACTGGTGGTAGCCGGGTTGCTGAACGTGGACGACGGTTTGTTCGCCAACACACCCGAAGCGAACAGGTATCTAGTGCGGGGCAAGCCGTCGTATCTGGGCGGGGGGCACGAGCTCGAGTCGATGCTGTGGGAGGCGACGTTGCAGACCGCAGCGACGATCAGCGCTGGAGCACCGCAGGCCAAAGTGGACTACTTCTCGATGTCCGAGGAAGAGCTTGGCGTGCTCCTTCGCGGGACCCATACGGGTGCGACCGCGGTGGCTCGCAACTTGATGGCGCACCATGACTTCTCGAACTTCAGTTCTCTGCTCGACGTTGGAGGCGGGTCGGGCGGTCTCGCCATCGCGCTCACGGAGTCGAATCCCCAGTTGAGGGCGACCGTGGTCGACCTTGCGTTGGTTACGCCGTTCACGAAGCGGTTCGTTGAGGAAGCCAACGCGGTCGATCGAGTGAAAATCGTGACGGCCGATGTGGTCCGCGATGAGCTGTCAGGCTCGTTCGACGTCGCCGTGGCTAGCAAGTTCACCCAGGTGCTGTCTCCAGATGAGGTCCGCGCCGCGCTTGCGAACGTCGCCAATGTTCTCGAGCCAGGCGGCGTCATCCATCTGTACAACCAGGTGCTTGACGACTCACGGCTTTCGCCCGAAGAGGCCGTGAGCTTCAATCTCGTGTTCCTGAACATCTACGACCACGGACAGGCCTATACCGAACAGGAATACCGCATTTGGCTGGCCGAAGCGGGCTTCGTCGATTTTGAGCGCGTTCCGCTGCCTGGCAACGCCAACAGCATCCTCACGGCGCGGAAGCCAACGTCATAAACCGACAAGATCGGATCGCCCTGGACCCCGGCCCCCGCACATAACGGCACTTATGTGCGCCTACTCAGACCGCACATATCGGTCGTCGGGGGCTACGTTCAGTGTGTTGTGGTTCTGCTGGTTGAATCATCGGAGTGTTCACCCCAATTCGATCCGAACGTTTGCTGATTCGTCCGTTCCAGCCTGGCGACGCTGTCGGCCTCGCCGAGCGACGCAACGACCCCGAGGTGGCGCGTTATCAGGATTGGAGCCTTCCCTATCCGATGGAGCTAGCCGAGAAGATTGTGTCGGAACTGGTGGCTATGGATGGGCCTAGGAACGATGAGTGGTGGATGGCCGTGGTTTGCGGCATCGACACCGGGGAAGTGTTTGGCGATTTGGCTCTTCGCCTGGGCCAGAGGGCTCGGACTGCCGAAGTCGGCTACACCTTTGCCACCAAGCATTGGGGTAAAGGTTATGCCGTCGAAGCCGTGGAGGCGCTGGTTGAGTATCTCTTCGACGATCTCGGGGTAACAAGGGTTTTCGGCATGCTCCACCCCGACAACCCGGCGTCGGCGATGGTGCTCGAACGCACAGGGTTCCTGTTCGAAGGCCACACCAAATCGTCGTTTTGGGAGGGAGACGAGGTCTCTGATGACTGGATCTATGGGCTTACACGGCACGACTGGGAGATATGGCGCAATCGGCCCCAAGGCCCACCGGGGGAGGTGAGCCTGGTCGAAGTAACGGTCGAGAATGAGGAAGTGATCTCGAATCTAAGGACCCACAAGACACAGGAGTCAATGGTTTCCCCAGTAGGGAGGTCGTTCACCGACGCACTGTTCCCGGAGGTGGTGGACGGTGCCCCCTTTGTCCCCTGGATGCGAGGCGTAGTGGGCGACGGCGAGATGGTCGGGTTCGTGATGTTGGCCCTCCGCTCCGACCATCATCCAGAGCCGTACTTGTGGCGACTTTTAATAGATCGTCTCCACCAGCGTCGTGGGATCGGGGAGCGGGTGCTTGACCTTGTCGCCGACGAATGCCGGGCAATGGGTGATATCACTCTTCTCACGGGTTGGGAGGAAGGGAAAGGGTCACCCCGACCCTTCTACGAGCGTCACGGATTCGAGCCAACCGGCCACATCATCGACGGCGACACAGAAGCCCGTTGGCGTTTTGCATAGACCTCAGCGGCCGCACATAACAGCACATATGGGCGGCTCATCGGGCGTACATAATGCCGGTTATGGGCGGGGTTGGCTTCGGCTTTGTTGCGGGTGATTGTGTCGATCGATGTCCGGCTGACTGGGATGGTGGTGTGGGGCGCGGGGAGGTCTTTGGTGAGTTGGTTCCTCCGGCGTCGTCCACCGATGGCACCCCAATCAGCGACCGGGTGACTCGACTTCGGCGCTGAAGTTGAGCAAAAGGGTCAAAAGACCATTGAATTGCTCGGCCCCCTTCCGTGACAGTTATCGGAGGGATTGCTCAAAGGAAGTGACGGATGTCCTACCCACGATGGTTGGCCAAGATCAACAAACGGGTCTTCAACCCAAAAGCGATAAGAAAAGGGGAGTACCCGGTTGTCACCCATGTTGGTAGGAGGTCGGGGAGGTCTTATCAGACACCACTGGATGCCTTTCCGACCGAGACCGGCTACGTGCTGGTTGCCAGGTACGGCCCCGAGTCGGATTGGGTTCGGAACATCCTGGCGGCTGAGACCGCCACTCTCCGAGTAGACGGTGAAGAACGCCCTCTCGACTCGCCGCGATTGGTGTCCCAGGAGGAAGCCCTCGACGTTTTGGTTTCCGACGAGCCGCCGGCCGATTTCACCAAAGCCGAAGACTTCGTGTTGATGGACCACCAGATCTAGTGGTCCAGGTAGGACCGTGATGACGGCGGCTGGAGCCGGCTAATGGCCTTCCGCACGGTTGTCGAGGTTGTGATCGGCGTGTTCTATGCCCTGGGTGCGGGCTACCAGAGTCTGTGGGTGCTACGGCATAGCGAGGAGTTCTATCGGGACATGGCAGATGGCTCGTGGCTCCCACCAGCTCAGGCTTTCATCGAGAAGGTGCTCGTGCCAAACAGTGTCGCCGTTACCGCCTTAGTCGCAGTCTTCGAGGCGGGAGCCGCGATAGCCCTACTCACCAGGGGAGCCGCGGTCGTTCCGGCGCTGATAGCCGGTGGAATCTTCACGATCGTCGGTGCATTGACCAGCAGACCAGGCGAGTCAGTGTTCTTTGTCGCTCTCGCCGCCCTCCACTTCTGGCTCGCCGCGGCTCACTAAGTCTGGTGGTGACCGGACCGATCCCGACAACCGATCGCAGCACGAACGTATTGCCGCTGTTCATCGACCGCCGGGCATAGGCCGCACATAACAGCGCACTTATGCGTCACGGGTAAGGCATCGATCCACAATGCCGGTTGCGGACGGGTCGTCCATAATGCTGGTCAGTCGTCGGAAGGAACTAGATGGGCGCTGTCGAGGCGCAGAACAAGGCTGTGATCTACAAGCTGGTCGAAGCGTTCAACAACCAGGATCGAGAGACTTTCGTCTCGTGCTACGCCAACCCGATAGTGATCAACACACAGCATGAGACATTCACGATGACCCACGACGAGCATTGGGAATCGGTCGAAGACACCTTCAAGGTCTTTCCGGATTTCCGTTCGGAGTTGCTGGGGGTGGTTGCCGAGGGAGATAGGGTTTTCCAGTATTGGACCTATTCGGGGACCCACCTAGGTTCAACACCCGGTGGACGGAAGCCAACTGGCAAACGAGCGGAGTGGCGTGCCTTCTCCGACTACCGCTTCAAAGACGGAGTGATATTCGAGGCCACCCAGATCCACGACACCTACGAGCAATACCTCCAGCTTGGGATCATCGAACCGCCCAGCAAGTAACTGGCACAGGATCTGACCACGCATAACGGCACTTATGTACGCCTAGATTGAGCCAATGGAAGTAGACAGCATCATCCTTCGCACAAGTGATGTAGGACGATCTACAGAGTTCTGGTCGGAGGTCGTTGGACTGGCAATCACCAATCAGTTGCCTGCCTACACCTTTCTTGACGGGGGCAACATCTCCATAATCCTCGCTGCGATCGACCGCCCGGTTGAGGACGACTCGTTCACCGAAATCGTATTGATGTCAGACGACGTACGAGCCGAGTACAAGACAATGGCGGAACGTGGCGTTCCGTTCGAGAGCGATCTTGGACCACCGATCATGTCAAGAGACGCCAAGGATCTGATAGCAGCACACTTCCAAGACTTCGAGGGCCACTACGGCAGACTCACAGGGTGGGTGGACTCCGCCTAACGCCGCCCATAACCGGTGTGATTTCAGGGGGTCGTTGCATCACCTTTCGGTGAGGATTGTGGGTTCTCGACGTGGAGGTTGTGTTGCAACGGTTGTCAGAGTTGGAGAAGTCTGAGGTTTGGAATCGGTTCGAGACGGGTGAGTCGCAACGGTCAATCAGCCGCCGGTTGGGCAGGTCACCGTCAACGATTCGGACTTATCTGTTGGGTTCGGGGTTTCGTCGACCAATGCCGGGTCCTGAGTGGTCTTCGCTTCGGTTGTCGTTGACCGAACGGGAGGAGATCAGCCGAGGGTTG
>JAZFTN010000183.1:0-4680 GCA_036446715.1 Acidimicrobiia bacterium
CACAATGGTTGTTGGGCATCTCACCGTTCGATGACTGGGCGAGGGGTCTTGTCGATGCCCTCGCCACTTCCGGTTTCGACCTGAGGTTCACCAACATCAACAGACACCTCTGGGCACCTTTGACCGAGGAGCTGGCAAAAGTGACACCTCTCCTCATCCTGGTCATCTGGCGCGGAAGTGGGGTGCGGACCCTGTCGGGCCCGATCGACTACGCAGTGATAGCAGGAGCGACCGGCGCCGGCTTCGCGTTCGCCGAGGACATCAGCGTCCTTCTCGGTCAGAGCTTCCTCGCCGGACCACCCGGGTCGACATTCGGACTTGGGTTCGGACCCTTCTATCGAGATCTCGTGGGTTCGGACCCGGCCAACCTGTTCGGGCGCTCTGACTTCGCCGACAACATGAGCTTCTTCTTCCCCGAGATGCAGGAGATCTTTGGTGTGGTCTGGACCGGGCACGGGGCACTGGCCTTCGGACTCGGGCTGTCGATCGGCCTGGCCGTGTGGATGGCCCGTCGTCTCAGCAACCGACTCTTCTATCTGATCCCACCGGTGATCTACGTCTGGGTGGTTTGGGAGCACATGATGACCAACTGGTACGGAGGCGCCGCTTGCAGCAGAAACGACTTTCCACTCTGCACCCTCGCCTATCTCGACCTTCGCGGGCGAATCTTCTCAATAGCCCTGCTCGCCGCATTTGGACTGGCCATCTATCTGTGTGGCTCCGCGCTCCGCTCCTATCGAACCAAGGATTCCGTTTTGGCCACTACCGGTTTCACCAAAAACGGCTATCGGAGTGACGGGTGGCGAGGAACCGTCGCCTTTGTTCGCGATTGGTTCGACTTCCGACGATGGCGGCGCAAAACGTCGTACGGAGCGTTTCACGTCCAGAACATGAGAACGGTGAGGAAGTTCGACCTGTTGGCTGTGTTGGCCAGTCGCACCCGTGCCCTGATCATTCGTCAACGTCTCCTGGACGACCCGGCTGATCCGCTCCCCGCTGAGGCGGAAAAGATGATGGACAGGGTCGCCCCGCTCGGCTAGTGCTGGCGACCGATTCGGATCGCATAGGATCCATCCATGCGGGGCGGTCCACATACCCGGGTCCTGGTTGCGATGCTTGTGGTGGTCACGGCCTGTTCGGCCGGCACCACCGACTCAACCACAACCACCCACTTCGATCCGGCTCCGACGACCACCACAACTCCTATCGACGCCACACCCGGCAGCGCGCCAGGCCTGATCCTTCACAACGCACAGGTCGTCACCGTGGACGAGAGTTTCACCATTACCGAAGCCATCGCCATTTCCGATGGCGACATCGTGGCGGTCGGCACTTCGGAAGATCTGATGGCCCTGGCCGGTCCCAAGACGCTGGTGATCGATGTCGGGGGTAGAACCGTCATGCCCGGCTTTGTCGACCCCCACACCCACCACCTGCAGAATCCGGCGCCCAACCTGGACGGGATGCGAGACGGTATTGCCTTCATGCTGAAGGGCGGAACCACTACTTCAGGGGCGCCCGCAGTGATCCCCGACGAACTCGAGGCCTACAGGTCGCTCGATGCGGCGGGGGAGCTTCCGGTACGCACCCACCTCTACCTCTCGTACAACGACTTCTGCGACGGTCGCGATCACGGCGACTTCTATCTGGAGAACGAATTCAGCCAGGACCCCGACCTGAGGCTGGCTGTTGCGGGAGTCAAGATGTTCTCCGATGGCGGTGCTTGCAGGGCTCCAGCCATCTCACATGAGTATCTCGACACCACCCCGGATCACCTCAAAGAGGTCGGGTGGGTAGGCAGCGGAGACCTCTACGTCACCGCCGACGAGGTGGCCTCCGTTGTATCCGAGGTCGACGCCGCCGGCGGAATCACCGTGATCCATGGCATCGGTGACCTGGGACTGCGAGAAGCCATCAACGGTCTGGCCATCGCCTATGAGCGCCGGCCTTTCGCCCAACATCAGCGAATCGACCACAACAGTCTCGCCACCCTGCTGACCCCCGATGAGCTCTCCATCTACGGCGACATCGGGATGGTGCCGGTGGTGTTTGGGGTGCGATGGGCAGGTGCCTGCGACCCGACTGTCGGCGAGGCGTGGAAATCGATCCTCTCCCCACCGGTTCTGGGAGTGATCGAGAATTCGACCGCATTGCGGGCAGCGAACCCGGGCATGCGGCTGTCGTGGCACGGTGACGCTCCGTCGATCCCCGGTCAACCCTTCCAGCTCATGTTCTCGTTTGTGACCGATGGTGCTGTCGACGTCGACACCGGTGAACCGTGCTACCCGACAGCCTGGCAAGGAGTCCCCACGGTCGACCTCGAGGAGGCTCTACGGATGATGACCGTCAACGCCGCCGCGGCGATGGGAATCGAAGAGCGGGTCGGGTCTCTCGAAGTTGGCAAGGTCGCCGACCTTCTGATCCTGACCGAGGACCCCTTCGACCCCGATCCAGAGGTCGGGATCGCAGCCAACCGCCCTCTGGTCACCATCATCGATGGCGAGGTCGTCTATTGCGAGGGTGCCTTGTGTGACCAATTCGGGTTCGCCGGGAAGCCGGAGCAACCGGACGAGCCACCACCCGACGTCCCCGAGGGCTGGGAGCCTGTCGACCATCCGGTTGTGGTGGCGGTGCAGGCCTCGGCTTCCATTCAACCGCCGTCATGGGCCGTGGATGGCTCCGAAGACACCTCATGGGTCTCCGGTCAGGATGCGCCGCAGTGGATCGAGCTCGATCTGGGAACTCCGACGGATGTCGAACTGATAAGACTGATGGTGGATCAGGCGCCCGCAGGCCTCACCGTGCATGAGATCTATGCGGGTGCCCATGAAGACCCCGGTCGTTTCATCACCACCATCGAAGGCGACACCGACTACGGCGACCGGCTCGAAGCAGCCATCGGGATCACGGTTCGCTACATCCGCATCCTCACCACCACCTCACCGTCCTGGGTGGCATGGATCGAGATCGAAGTCGTACCTGCGGGCTAAACGGGTTTCGGCCTGCCGAAAGTGTCATAGCGGCCTCGTACGTTTGGTGAGATGGAAAGGGCCAAGAGGTGGTGTCCCGTCTGTGAGGAACCGGGTGTGCCCATCGTGTGGGGCTATCCGACCCTGAGGGACCAACAACTTGCCAAGCAAGGTGAGGCGATTCTCGCCGGATGCGTCGTCACCGGGAGCCGGCCAACCCACGAGTGCAGCACATGTGGATGCGAGTTCATCGCCTCATCCAGGCTCTATCAGCGTCAACGCGTCGAAGGAGAGGTCTATGGGGTGGCGGTGTGGCCTCATGGCCGTCGCTCGGTGCGGGTGGAGGCCAACCAAGAGGGGTTCACGGTGATGGTCGAACGGGAGGGGTCGATGCTCATCGGCCGCCACGACATGATTGTCGTCGCCGACACGGTCTTCGCCGAGAAATGGCCCTGGGACGTGCAGAGTTGGGCAACCAAACGGGGATTCGTGGCGAAGGTAGCCCCCCACGACAACGGCTGGTCGCTGAGCGTGAGCGGTGATTCGGAATTCTTCGAGCTCCTTCTGATCAAAGCCTGGTGGCGGGATCTCGGTCGCAATCCGGCCGAGACGGCGATTGACCGGCTGACGAGCGAGGACTCCTCACCGGTATGGCTACCCACGGGATGATCCGATCATGCAGGTTACAAACTATCGCATGTTTACATGCTAACGCTTGTTAACAGGCGATCATATGTATAGAATGAATGCCATGACCAAATACGACCCGGCGCCAACAATTGCCGCCGGGCTGATTCGTCTCGCCCGGAGCAAAGCCGGAATGACCCAAACCGAGCTTGCCACCAGTGCAGGCGTGAGCCAGCAAGTCGTATCCGAATACGAGACCGGTCGGAAGGAGCCCAGTCTTCCCAGTCTGCGACGACTGATCAACGCTGCCGGATATGAGATAAGGATGCGACTCGACCCCCTCGATGAGCACGACGAGTCAATCGAACGGTTCCTCGACACCCTGTCCTCCGAGGCCAGAGCCGAGATTGAGGACCAGCAGAGACGACGAGTGGAGGCCGCTCGCATGAAGCGACTTCGAGGTCACTGATGCCTGCCGCCAACGTGGACGCCGAAACGTTGATCGAGATTCTTCTCAATCACCAGGTGAAATTCGTCGTCGTAGGCGGGTTCGCCGTCGAGCTCTGGGACGTGGCGCTTCCTCCAACCGTAGACGTCGACATCACACCGGAACGATCAAAAGAAAACCTGTCACGGCTGGCCGAGGCCCTGAATGAGTTGGACGCCGAGCTCCGCTACGGAGATGAGTCGGTGAGAATCCCCGGCGGTTTCACCAGTGAGAACATCGAGGAGATGATGGTTCTCAATCTGATCACAATGGCCGGCCCACTGGACCTCACGATCATGCCTGCAGGAACAGAAGGCTATCCCGAGCTTGTTCGTAACGCTTCGGATATTCAGTACCGGGGCGTGTTGGTTCCGACGGCCGACCTGGAAGACGTAGCAAGGTCAAAGGAAGCCGCTGGTCGCCCCTAGTGTCCTGTCCGGCTATCAGAGCCCACATCTAGTGGTCTGTCGCACAAATGGTGTCAGGGTGTCTCCGAGGCATCGGCGTTCGATTCGCAAGGACGCACAACGAAGGCGCACCTGTAGGTGCGTCGAGGCGGAGGACACCGCGAGCGACGTCGAGGGCCGGAGAGACCCG
>JAZFTN010000184.1:0-4052 GCA_036446715.1 Acidimicrobiia bacterium
CATGACGCGCTCGACGCGCTGCGAGCAGGAATCCTTGATCCATCCGAGTTCCCGGACAGCGTGCTTCGGGCGTTCGGCGAACCGGGACGGGAGTGGATCCAGGCAATGGTGCAGTCGGTCATCGACGAGTCCTATCGACAGGACGAGATCGCAATGGAGCCACACATGCTCGAAGCGATGCACACCCTTCGCGACTTCATGTTCACCAACGTCTATCTACGACCTTCGGCCGAGACCCAACGACGCCGAGCTCGACAGATCGTGCGCGACCTTGTGACGTACTACCTCGAGCATCCCGACGATGTACCCGAGAGTTATCGTCACGACGAGGCCGACGACCTCACCCGGGTCATCGACTACGTGGCAGGAATGACCGACCGCTATGCGATTCGAACCCACGACGAGCTATTCAGACCGAGGCTGTTCTAGAAACCGAAATCAGTCTGGCGTCCATACGCGCCAAATACGGCCGGATCGGACGCCAGACTGCTCTAGTGGTCCCAGAGGGACTCGTTTATGGTCCATTCGGGGGCCGCGCCCCAACGCTCCGCGAAGACGACTTCATGGACGGGGGCCCGCTTGGCGAGACCCCAGCGACCGAGGGGGTAGCCGCAGGTGACGGCGGCGGCGTTCTGCCATCCCTTGTCCAATGGCACGCCGAGCAGCTCTGCGACCTCCCTGCTCTTGAAAGTGCCGAGCACAGTTGTGAGAGTGGTACCAATACCGTGACTCCGAGCGGCGAGCATCAGACTCCAAACGCCGGGGTAGATCGAGGCACCCGACGGATCATTGCGGTGATAGGCCAGCACCACCAAGGGTATCTGCTCGAAATTGTCGGCAAGCCATTGCGCCGAAGAGAGCACTCGCAGTGTTGCATCGTCTCCGCTCGCCTCGGCTGTCTCCCTCCTTCCCTTGTAGAAAGTTGCGTTGAGCTCTGCCCACGCTTCTGCATAGAGCCGGCCGAGTTCCGTGACAGTGGGTCGATCGGTGACGGTCAGCCACTTCCAGTTCTGTGAGTTCCCACCGGAAGGAGATCGGATCGCGGCATCGAGCATCGACTTCACAATATCTTGGGGAATGGGATCGGACTTGACACGGCGCATCGCGCGTGTTGTGTACAGGGCTTCATAGACATCCATGAAACGAACTTAGTCGATGATCGCAGCCACAATACCGAAAAGCACGAGATTGACGGCCGTCCACGAAACACACAGGATGCCGTAGGATCGCAACCACTCGACCCACTCAGAACTTCGAGTAGCGATACTTCTTCCGGCGAGGTACCAGATCGGCACACTGGTCACGATGCCGAACACAAAGACCGTGAACCGAGTGACATCGATGAATGCGAACGAGAGCACCCATGCCGTTGGCGCAGCGATGAGAAAGAGGACTGCGCCTGCGAGGCTCGCCGCAAAGTCCCCCATGTCGCCGCCGGACCGGAATCCAACCGATAACGCTGCCACCACAAGCACGAACGGATACATGAGACCGAGAGTCCCGCCAAGGGCCGGCGCGACCGTGGTGCGTCTGGGAGCGAATGAGACATCTTTTCTCACGGATCACCAGCGTACATCGAACAGTCGACCTGGTGCCTGTAGCATCGCTGTTCGGAGGTCATATGACGGAATCACTTGAAAACGGTGCAATCAAGATCATCGAGATCATGGGGGTGTCCACCACCAGTTTCGACGATGCCCTCAACCGAGCAGTGGCAAAAACAGCTGAGAGCGTCAATGGCATCATCTCGCTTGAGATCGCCCGGCAGACCGCAACCATCAAGGACGGAAAGGTGGCTCGATACGAAGTGGCAGCCAAACTGTCCTTCGTGGTTCGTTAGGTGTAACGCCTGGCGGGTTCTCTCGGTGCTACTTCGTGCCCGACGCTACGCTTACGGCACCGCATGTCATATCCGCGATTTCCCCGTGCGCTACTCCCGGTACTGCTACTTGCCCTCCTCGCAGTAGCACCGATACCCGCGTCCGCCCAATCCAAGGGCGATGTCAGCAAGGCGAGAACTGCCGAAGAGCAGGCATTCGCCACCCTCGAGGAAGCCGATGCGGAACTCCACGCCGGTGTCGAGGAGATGGAGCGAATCGAGGGCCGAATCTACAGCCTGAACTGGCGCATACAGAAACTCGGCAAGGCAGTCATCGAATACGGCGATGACGTTACGAATCTCCAGGAACGAGCGAGACTGCTCGTGCTCGAGGCGTACACGTCCGGTGGCCGGAACATGGTCGCATCAGCTTTCTCGGCAACCTCCATTCAGGAGCTGATCACCTCTCAAGCGCTATATGACGCGGCAACCACCCGCGACCTCAACCAGCTCGACCAACTCGCGGCAATCAGCCGCCAAATGGATCGACTCACCGATGAGCTCACTGTGAAAGAAGCAGAGGTCGAACAACTCCGTGGCGAGCACGCCGTTGTGGTTGAACATCTGGCCGAGGTGCACTCCAAGGCGTCAGAGCTCCACGCAACCGCCAAAGCAACCTATGCCAAGGCATACAGGGCATATCAGGCAAGGCTCAGACGCGAGGCAGCGGCGGCAGCAGCGCGAGCATCAGGCGGAGCCGCGGGAATCGCGAGCCAGACGAAGGGCGTTGCCTGCCCGGTCGCAGGGTCGAACTACTTCATCAATTCGTGGGGATATCCGCGATCCGGTGGCCGCACCCACAAGGGAACGGACTTGATGGCCGGCTTCAACACCCCCCTTGTTGCCATGAATTCAGGGACGGTGCGACTGAACAGCCACAGTCTCGGGGGCATCCAGGTATACGTCTATGGTGATGATGGGATCACGTATTACTACGCACACATGTCCAAGTGGCCCAGCAGTCTCCGGACCGGTCAGCGAGTCAACAAAGGCCAGGTCATCGGTTACGTCGGTGACTCAGGGAATGCCAGGGGAACACCTCATCTCCATCTCGGCATGATCGCCGGCGGCATATATGTGAACCCCTACCCGACGGTCCGGGCCGCCTGCTGATCGGATAGCGGACGAAGCAAGACGTCACTCCTCGGCGATCTCCACATCCAGGTCTTCAGAGACCACCAAATCGATTTTCCCATCGCCATCCGAGTCGATCCCGAACAGACGGACTCCATCGACCCTCACGTCCTTCAGCTCCCCATCATCATCGGGATCGATACCTGAGGCCGTGATGATGTCAGTTCGACTCACATCGGGTGATCCGTCACCAGAGATGTCGTGTGCAACTGTGCGGACCTCGGTTATCTCGACAGAGTCGGCACTGCCATCACCATCGAAGTCCATCACGGTCTCAGTGGTCTCGATGGTCGTGAATACGTCAGGAACACCGTCACCGTCCGCGTCGATCGTGATCTCCTCGATGCGTGTCGTTTCTACGATGTCGGCGACACCGTCACCGTCGATATCGAGCTCGCGCACCTGGGTATAGGCGGTCCGAATGCCATCAGGTTCACCGTCACCGTCGATATCGATCTCATGGGTCTCGGTCTCGGTGAGAACGATGCTCTCGTCCTGATGGCGCGGCGCCAGATCTGCGTCCGATAGGTCTTCGCCCGGCCCGGTGGCCCCATCATCAAGTAGCATCGAATCTCCCTCGTTGACCATAAGCGTAGCTGCAGCCACGGTGCGCACCAGCGGTAGCCTCCCCGCTTCATGACGCAGATCCTTGCCATCACCGCTGCAGCTCTCTTCGGTGTTGCAGACTTCGCCGGTGGTCTCGCTACTCGAGCCCACTCGGCTTGGCGGGTGACTGCGTGGTCTCAGCTCATCGGAATTCCGCTGCTCTTGGTTGCTGTGGCCATCGTTGGCACAACCGAAGCGACTGCTCGCGATCTGGGCCTCAGAGCTGCCGCGGGCGCATTCGGATTGATCGGAATCGTGCTGATGTATTCGGCACTCGCGACGGGAACCATGTCGGTCGTCGCGCCAATTATCGGATCGGTTGCCGCCGCCATACCTGTCGGATGGGACCTGGCGACCGGGGCAACCATCGAGCGTGTCCATTGGCTTGGCATCATCATGTCGATCGGGGCTGTGGTCCTACTCGCTTCCCGGC
>JAZFTN010000185.1:0-3854 GCA_036446715.1 Acidimicrobiia bacterium
GTCAGTTTCTAGAGAGACCCGAAGTTGGAAATCGGCCAGATCGTTATGAAGGCGCGCCCGATGAGATCGTCGTAGGGAATAGCCCCAAAACGCCGGCTGTCAAAACTGAACTGGCGGTTATCCCCCATGACAAACACCTCGCCCACCCCGACCACGAAGGGACCCTCGTCAACCATGGTCACATCGAGACTCAAATAGGGCTCTGACAAAGGGCTTCCGTCGATCATCACGTGATTCCCCTCGATCACCAACGTTTCGCCGGGCAGCCCGATAACTCGCTTGATCAGATCGTCCCGGCCTCGAGTGCGGATGCCGATCGCCTCCAAGACAGAGCGGACCACCACCTCGGGAATCGACTCCTCAACGTGAGGCTCGGCCGGATCACGGAAGACAACAATGTCGCCTCTCTCGGGCTCGTCCCAGTTGAATGCAAGTTTGTTGACCATCACCCGGTCGTTCACCTCGATCGTGGGGAGCATCGACTCGGATGGGATCCAGAAGGGTTGGACGAGAAAGGTCTTGATAACGACGGCAATGACAAGGGCCGTCAGCAGCAGGCCGGGCAGCTCCGCCCAAAAAGAACGCCGGCGCGACCGCTTCGACGAGTCGTCAGATTCCTCCTGCTCGTGCGTGTTTGGCGTCTCCAAACTCAGTCGCGGAGCTCCTTGATCCGGGCTGACTTACCAACCCGATCACGAAGGAAGTAGAGCTTGGAGCGACGAACGTCGCCACGGCGCAGAACCTCGATACTCTGGATGATGGGGGCATTCACCGGGAACACCCGCTCAACCCCAACTCCAAAACTCAGCTTGCGAACGGTGAAAGAGGCACGGGTGCCTGTGCCGTTGCGAGCAATCACCATGCCCTCAAACGCCTGTATGCGCTCGCGGCCACCTTCGACAACACGGACATTCACCCTGACGTTGTCTCCGGCGCGAAACTGGGGAATGTCGTCGCGGACATGCGCGCTCTCAACTGCTTGAAGATCGTTCATGGAAGGACTCCTAGACACGTCCGGAAGGCGATAGACGGGATTCGAGACCTAATTCTATCAGGTATCGAAATCCTTGCCATTTCGGAGGAGGTCGGGTCGGCGTCGGCGTGTTCGCTCGACCCTGCGTTGCGCCCTCCACTCTTCGATCCTCCCATGGTCGCCGCTGAGCAACACCTCCGGGACCGCCCACCCTTCGAAATCGGCAGGCCGGGTATATACCGGCTCCTCCAGAAGACCATCACGGAACGACTCCTTCTCGGTGGATTCCGGGTTGCCAACCACCCCTGGCAACAATCGGGCCACCCCTTCGATCGCGGCGGCCGCCGCCACCTCTCCGCCGGCGAGCACGTAGTCACCGAGACTGACCTCCTCGTCGATGAAGTTGTCGATCACACGTTGGTCGACTCCCTCATAACGGCCGCACACGAATGTCAGCTCATCGATCTGAGCCCATCGGTCCAGCGTCTCCTGAGACATTGGATCTCCAGAGGGCGTGAAGAGGACACGGTGAGTGTCTTTGAACGGCTCCAGGGCGGAAGCTAGAGGCTCGATCATCATCACCATCCCCGGCCCACCGCCGAATGGCGGGTCATCGAGCTGGCGGTGCCTGCCGAGACCATGCTCTCTGAGGTCGACCAGATCGACGACAAGCGCACCGTCTTCGATTCCCCTGGCCACGATGGAGATGCCCAGAGGACCTTCGAAGTACCCGGGGAACATTGTGATCACATTGATCTTCACGGCTAGAAGGCTAGATGCGGGACTCCGGAACGTCGGAACACGGATCCTGCATCGTGGGGTCATCGGGGGTCAAGGAACACCTTCAGAACTCTCTCGTACAGATCCGCAGTGCGCTCCACCGACAGGGTTGAGACTCGCTCGTTATGACCATGAAACAGGGCAAGCATCTCAGAAAAGCTCGTCCTCTCGTCATACAGACCCACTCCGTAGGCGGTCGTTCCTCGTCTTCGCCAGAAACGCGCATCGGTCGCAACTGTCATCAGTGTCGGTACGAGACGGCTGACACCCTCGATCTCGCTGACACCATGTGATATCGCTTCCCAGAGAGGGCCATCAGTTGAGCTTGCCGTGGCATTGTTATTGCCCAAAGACTTGATTTGCACGTTGTCGCGTACGTTTCCAATTGCCTCGGAGAGAAACGAGTCCACAAATCCACGATCCATCCCGGGAAGAGTGCGGATGTCCAAAATTGCTTTCGCCTGGTCGGCAATGATGTTCACCTTCGACCCACCGAGGGCTTGATTCGGGGAGACAGTCAGGTGGGTCGCTGCATGCACATAACGAGCAAACAAAGGATCCTCCGCGTTTATGAATTCGATCGCTGCATCGACTCTTTGAGGGTCTAACAACGCCTCGGTCATCTCGGAGTCGAGGCCAAGAGCCGGGACAAAGCTCGCCCACACCTCACCGATCGAAACCGGTGATTGGGCTCCCATGAGCATGTTGAGGGCTTGCACCAGTTTCTCGAGAGCATTGTCGGTTCCATAAGGCGCCGATCCGTGTCCTGGCACACCCGATGTCTTCAACCTCGAGAAGTGGCTGCCCTTTTCCGCGACGGCAACCGGGATAACGTCACCGGAGCCTATTGACACCTTGGGGTAGGCAACCTCGGTGAGCATGTAATCCGCGCCTACGAGGTCCCACCGATGTTTCACGAGTTGGTGGGCGCCGTGGATACCTCCGGCTTCCTCGTCGGCCACTGCGGCGAAGATGAGGTCCCCTCGGGGGTGGAGCTCGCCTTGCAAATATGGTCGGAAAGCGTGTGCAAATGCCGCCGCGATGTTGAGCATGTCAACAGCCCCCCGCCCGTACACGAATCCATCGACGATCTCTGCTCCAAATGGGTCGTGGGTCCACCCGTCGGGGTCAACCGGAACAACGTCGAGATGGGGGACAAGTGCCAGGGAGGGGGCATCCGAATCGGTGCCCGGGACCCTGTACACGATCGACTGACGTCCCGGCGCGGGTTCGAAGACCTCACCCTTCGCACCAAAGAACTCCTGGAGCGTGGCGACCGAGCGGTGCTCATGACCGCTGTCAGCCGACCCCGTGTTGACACACGCATTCTGGATCAGACGTTGCAATAGGTTGATGACTTCAGAGCTCATCGCTTGCCTTATTCATCCAGTTCGACAATATCGGGGCGCCTGCGCCCGGCCACCCGATGCCCAGGAAATTTCGCACTCCGTGGTCGGAAGGTGGGGCCACCAGTGTCGAAAACAACGCACCGCTGTGCCGACACGACTATGTGGGCAGACATCGCGCGGGTTGGAGCTACGCAAGGCTCGATGACGACCGCCATCGATGGATGAGCCGTCTCGGGCACTCTTACATCACGGGAGGACGCCCGCCATGACCCTCGGGTCTTTCCCCGCTACGTTGATCAGATGGTCGACCCTCTCGATCTCGATGCAGGCAAGTCCGCATGGGCACGCTATGCCGAGGGCAGTGCGGGTCGTGATCCGATCAAATTTCTCGCCCGAGCGATAAAACTGACCGCAGGTGATGAGGGTCACGGACGACTTGCGATCGACCTCGGGTGCGGGGCAGGAAACGAGGCCCTGGCCCTCCTCCAAAAGGGTTGGAAAGTCCATGCGATCGACAGCGAGCCACGTGCAATTGAGCTCCTCGAGTCAATGGTCGGCGACGATGTGCGCTCCCGGTTGACAACCCAGGTCGGGGCATTCGATGAAGTAGACCTGCCAATGGCTGACCTGGTATTTGCCTCGTTGTCTCTTCCGTTCGCCGGCGACAAACACCACGCATCCGTTCGACGAGCCCTTGCCGCGGTAAAACCGGGCGGCTGGTTCGTCGGTGTGCTCTTTGGCCACAACGACAC
>JAZFTN010000186.1:0-8286 GCA_036446715.1 Acidimicrobiia bacterium
GACTGTGACCTCGATCACCGCAAGGCCTATTCAAAAGGCGGACCCACCCACAACCACAACCTGGGTCCACTCTGTCGCTACCACCACATGGCCAAACACCACGCACCCTGGGGTCTGCAACGACTACCCAACGGTGACCACACCTGGACCAGCCCCCTAAACCACGTCTACATCAGACGCAGGGCACCACCTGTCTGAACAGTCACTTCCCCGGCAAGCCGGCGGCCGACGGCGACATCGTCCCCAGCGTGGCTGTATCCACCGGTACCGGCTTGCGAGGACCGATTGGCGAGTTGAGAGGCCTTCCGTTATGACTCATCAGGCCCACCGTCTCCGATGATGATGAAGTGCGTTGGCCCGAGCAACCTAATACCTTGAGATCGTGAAACTCTCCGAAAGGGATCGGTCGCTCCTCGCCGGCGAAATGGGCGATGCTCAGAAGATCGCCATGGAGCTGTTGATAGCGGTTGGCGAGACCGATGGCGCCCAAACTCTGATAGATATCGAGATGGCGCACATCGATGGATGCTCTTACCACGGCCAAGCGGGTGTTGACTTTGCCCAAATGCTGGTCGATGGCGGTGGCCGGGTGCAGGTTCCGACCACGCTCAATGTCTCCTCCCTCGACCTACTCCACCCGGATCTCTACAAGGGCGATTCGGCTGTAGCTGAGGCCGCCAAAGGTCTCATGGACCATTACGTCACTCTTGGGTGCCGTCCGACATGGACCTGCGCTCCGTATCAGCTTCATGATCGACCGTCCTTCGGTCAGCAGATCGCCTGGGGGGAGTCGAATGCGATCGTTTTCGCCAACTCGGTTTTGGGCGCTCGCACCAACCGATACGGCGACTTCATGGACATTTGCTGTGCCCTGACCGGTCGGGCCCCCTATGCGGGGCTCCACACCGATGAGGGACGACTTGGCACAATTCAGTTCAACATCGTGGTGCCCGGTTCGATCCTCGACGACGACCTCACCTATCCGTTGCTGGGCCATGTTCTGGGACGGTTGGCCGGCAGCCGTGTCCCGGTGATCACCGGGCTTGATGAGCGCGCCACCGAGGATCGCCTGAAGGCACTCGGCGCGGCGGCGGCATCTTCCGGCGCGGTGGCGATGTTCCATGCCGTTGGTGTCACACCCGAAGCCCACTCGCTGAGCGAAGCCCTCGGGAACGCCGCACCGCAGCAAGTGACGAACCTATCCGTTGACACACTTCGTAACGCCCGCCGGGAGCTCACGACCGCTATCGGAACGCTTGGCGCCGTGAGCGTCGGAACACCCCATATGTCGTTTGACGAATTCATCTCCCTGGCAGCGCTGGTCGAGGGTCAGACGACCGCAGTTCCGTTTTATGTGAACACGTCACGCGACGTCCTCGATAGGGCCGAGAACGCAGGAGTGATGGCTCCGATCAAGGCCTTTGGCGTCACCGTCGTGACCGATACCTGCACCTATATCACACCGATCATGGGGGATATCGAAGGCGATGTCATGACCAACTCCGGGAAGTGGGCCTATTACGCACCGGCGAATCTTGGCGTCAGCGTCGTCATCGGGTCCCTGGCCGATTGTGTCGCATCCGCGGTGACCGGGTCGGTCGTGTCGACGGGGGAGTGGTCATGAGGGTCGACCAGGTGCTGGTGGATGGAGTAGCCGCGGGTGAGATCCTCGCCCTTGATGCGCCTCTTTCCTTCTGGGGTGGGGTCAGCATCGAATCTGGACGGATCGTCGACCCGGCCCACCCCCAGGCAGGTGTATCTCTGGCAGGCAAGGTGGTGGTTCTTCCCCACGGTCGCGGGTCGAGCTCGTCCTCGTCGGTGCTTGCCGAGATGATTCGCATCGGAACCGGTCCGGCCGGAATCGTTTTGGATGAGCCTGACTCGATTCTTGTGATCGGGGTCCTTGTGGCCGACCGTCTGTACGGAACCCGGTGCCCGATCGTCGTGGCATCGACTACTCCCGAGGCAGGGAGCATCTGGCGTATCAATGGTGCTGAGCTGGAGCTCGTTTCCTGAGCGGAGCTCTCCGGTCTGTGGAGTGTCGGGATGGGACTGGAGAAATGTCTTGAACTTGCCGATATTCTCGACGGAATGCCGCCCATCGAAGAACTCAAAGACATGTTCAGACGCATGCCGGTCGCTCTCTATCGCACATCAGCGGACGGCAAGATCCTCGCGGGCAATACCGCATTGGCGAATCTGCTCGGATACGACAGTGTCGAAGCGATGATGGCCGGTCTGACCACTGTCGATTCCATCTATGTCGACCCCCGGCAACGCAGTCGCTGGATCAACGACATCTCGGAATCAGGCGCGGTGAACGAACTAGATGTGGAGCTGAAACGTCCTGATGGCACAACCGTATGGGTCCAGGACACCGCCAGGGCCATCCGAGATCCTAAGGGCCGGATCGCATACTTCGAGGGCGCCCTCATCGACCAGACGGAGAAAATCAAGGCCCAAAAGGCCAGAGACGAGTTTCTCGCCACCGTCTCCCACGAGTTGCGCAACCCTATTGCTGTCATGCTTGGAATGGGTGAGGAACTGGCCAACAACTACGACACGTTCAGCGACGAGGACCGGCGGGACATGGCCCAGTTGATAGCACGACAGGCCGATGATGCATCCTGGCTCATCGAGGACCTCCTCGTGGCATCCCGCGATGACATCACCAAGGTTGCTGTGTTTTCACAGGACTTCGACATGGCCAAGGAGGCGGAGAGGGTGCTCGAAGTGTCGGATCAGCCCATCGAGCTCGAGGTGCGAGGCGAAGACTCTTCGGTTCATGCGGATCCACGTCGGACCCGTCAGATCATCAGGAATCTCGTGAGCAATGCGATTCGATACGGGGGAGACCAGATCTTCATCCGGATCGAGCCCATAGGAGACCGGGTCGAGCTTCGGGTCTGTGACAGTGGAGGAATCATCCCGTCTCAGGAACTCGAGAGGATTTTCGAACCCTTCGAGACCGGAACCGGAAAGGGGCATCCGAAGTCCGTGGGTCTCGGTCTCTCCGTCGCCCGAAAGCTCGCCCGCCTCATGGAGGGCGATCTCACCTACCGGCATGAAGACGGGTACTCCTGTTTCGTGCTCTCTCTGCCATCTGTTTCAGATACGCGACTCCTAATCTGATCTCGATGCGTGTCTTGGTAACCGGCGGAGCCGGATTCATCGGAAGCCACACCGTGGTGGCGCTTCTCGAGGCCGGTCACGAACCTGTTGTCGTGGACAATCTGTCCAACGCCCGTCGATCCGTGCTGGGACGGATCGGTGAGATCACAGGACACCACCCGGAGTTCCATGATGCCGACGTGCGCGATCGAGACGCAATGGAGTCGATCACTTCTTCGGGTTTCGAGGCGTGCATCCACTTTGCAGCCCTCAAGGCGGTAGGTGAATCGGTCGAGAAGCCATTGCTCTATTACGACAACAATGTCGGGGGAACAATCTCACTTCTCGAAGTTCTCATCGCCGCTGATATCAGCACTTTCGTGTTCAGCTCGTCGGCCACGGTTTATGGCGACCCGACCACGCTTCCCGTTACCGAGGAGATGCCTATTGGCGTGGCCACCAACCCGTACGGCTGGACCAAGATCATGATGGAGCAGGTCCTGAGAGACGTTCAGGATGCCAATCCGGGGTGGAGCGTATCCTTGCTTCGTTACTTCAATCCGGTTGGCGCTCACCCATCCGGTCTGCTGGGAGAGGACCCTCTGGGGACGCCGAACAACCTGATGCCATATGTGGCCAGGGTTGCCGACGGCCAGTTACCGCGACTGCGTGTGTTTGGCGGAGATTATCCCACCCCTGATGGGACAGGGGTCCGCGACTATATCCATGTCGTGGATCTGGCCGAAGGCCATGTGGCTGCTCTCAGCACTCACTCAGGAGAGGCGGGCGTCCACACCTACAATCTGGGGACAGGCCAAGGCAGCAGTGTCTTAGAGGTCGTCAAGAGTTACGAAGATGCCTCTGGCAGGCCGGTGCCCTACGAGGTGGTGGAGCGCAGGGAGGGTGACGTCGCCGCCAACTGGGCAGACGTGACTCGAGCCGAGTCGGTGCTCGGATGGAAGACAACCCGGGATCTCGCCGAAATGTGTGCTGATTCCTGGCGCTGGCAGCAGGGCTCTCGTTAACAGGCCGCCCGTGACCGACCTGATAAGACGTGCGGAGCGATGGATCGATGGGGATCCCGACCCGCAGACACGAACCGAGCTCCAGGCATTGATCAATGCAGGCGAGATCACTGAGCTGGCGGGGAGACTTGACAGTTCGCTCTCCTTTGGCACCGCAGGTCTGAGGGGAGAGGTTGGTGCCGGCCCCAATCGGATGAACCGGGCCGTTGTCATCAGAACGACAGCCGGGCTGGCCAACTACCTGATCGCCAAGCACCACGGTGCGCCTCAGAGCCCGATCGTGGTCGGCTTCGATGCACGACCGACAAGCCGACAGTTTGCCGAGGACACTGCCGGCGTTCTGGCGGCCGCCGGCATCTTGGTTCTCTATTTTCCCGATTTCGCACCCACGCCCCTGGTGGCGTACGCCGTCAAGCACTTTCGGGCCGCTGGTGCTGTAGTGATCACGGCGTCTCACAACCCACCCGCCGACAACGGTTACAAAGTGTACGCGGACAACGGCGCACAGATCATTCCGCCTGTCGACGGCGAGATAGCCACTGCCATAGACCTCACCGGCCCTGCGGTCGACGTGCCCCGTGTCGAGTCGGTCTTCGCGGGAGGCGCGCCACTGGTCACTCCGGTACCCGACGACCTCCTCGATCACTATTGGGAGGAGGTGAATGCCAGTCGCCCCGCACCGATGCCTTCCGACATGAAGGTGGTCTACACGCCGATGCACGGAGTCGGTGGCCGGGTCCTGGAGGAGGTCTTCCGGCGCGCAGGACAAAGCGGCCTCCTTCCAGTGCCGCTCCAAGCCGAGCCGGATGGAGCGTTTCCCACAGTGTCATTTCCCAATCCAGAAGAGGAGGGCGCCCTCGACCTGGCAATCGAACTCGCAAGCCAAGTTGAAGCCGATCTGATCATCGCCAACGACCCCGACGCTGATCGTCTGGCAGTTGTTGTGCCATACCAAGATGACTGGCGACCGCTCTCTGGTAACGAAATCGGTGTTCTGCTCGGGGACTACATCCTTCGTCACGTAGACACCGATGACACGCCGATCGTGATCAACTCGATCGTGTCGAGCCCGATGCTCGGGCATATCGCCAGAAGGAGGGAGGCTCATCACGAGGTCACTCTCACCGGTTTCAAGTGGATCGCCAACGCCGGATTGGCCCTCGAAGCAAGGGGAGCCGGCCGTTTCGTCTTTGGTTACGAGGAGGCGCTCGGATACACCGTCGGATCCGTGGTCAGGGACAAAGACGGCATCTCCGCGGCCCTCGTATTCTGCGACCTGGTTGCCGGATTGAGGAACGAGGGTCGGACCGTCCTCGACCAACTTGGCGACTTGTGGCAGGAGTTTGGGCTCTGGGTCAGTGCGCAGCATTCCATTGTCAGAGTCGGGTCGGAGGGACAGAGGGCCATCCGATCGGCCGTCTCGGCTCTGGCGGCGGACCCCCCTGCCGCGCTGGATGGCCATGGGATCGACTCCGTAACCGACTACAGCATCGGCGCCGAAACACGACCAATGTGGCTCGGAGCCCAAGCGTTGGTGGAACTCTCCCTCGGTGATCGAGGGAGGATTCTGGTCCGTCCCAGCGGCACCGAGCCAAAACTGAAGATCTACGTGGATCTTCGGGGCGAGACCGGGAGTGATGCTGAAGGGACGCATGAGGAACTGACCGAGTCAGCGAGTGCCCTTGCCCAATCCCTCGCCGGTACACTTTCTATCTAGTTTCCACGGCGTTCCCGGGATATCGGTCATGGATACCTCGATGCCCGGTACGGTCCGCCACTGTTGTCGGGAGTCTGATGCTCCGTTCGGTAATGTGATCCGCGATGGACATCGCCCTGGTTGTGGTTGCCTTCGGCTTCGGATTTGCCGCTTCCCGGGCACGCCTACCGGCGCTCGTCGGCTACCTTGCAGCCGGTTTTGCGCTGGCAGCGGTCGGTTTCGAGACAACGCCGACCATTGAGACCCTGTCAGAACTCGGCGTGTATTTGCTGCTGTTCGGGATAGGGCTCAAGCTGAAGGTCGGGTTCCTGGCCCGTCCCGAAGTATGGGGGACGGCCACAATCGGAGTTCTCGTCACCACCGCCCTCGTGGCTGCTGCGTTGCTCGCCGTCGCAGTGGTGGGATTCCCGATGGTTTCGAGTCTCGATCTGGGGCAGGCCGTCTTGCTGGGCTTCACCTTCGCTTTCTCGAGCACTGTTTTTGCGGTCAAGATCCTCGAGGAAAAGAATGAGTCGGGTTCCCTGTCAGGACGGATCGCGGTGGGCGTTCTCATTGTCCAGGACCTGTTTGCCGTGGTGTTTCTCGCTTTCGTGGCTCGAGATTCGCCGACGATATGGGCCCTACCGATGATCCTGGCAGTCCTCGCGTTGCGACCCGTGTTCGGCTGGTTGGTATCACAGAGCGGACATGGCGAACTCCTCGTCCTTCTCGGATTCACACTCGCTATTGGCGTAGGCGCCGGTGGTTTCAGTTTGGTTGGGCTGAAACCGGAGCTCGGTGCTCTCGTGGCCGGGATTGTGGTGGCGTCGCATCCACGGGCGGGTGAGATGGCCGATCGGCTGCTCGATTTCAAAGACCTGTTTCTAGTTGGATTCTTTCTCTCGATCGGGCTGGCGGGCACACCGCCGCTCGGGGCATATGCGGTCGTGGCGTTGATGCTGATTCTCATACCCGTCAAGGGCGCCCTTTTCCTCTTGCTACTCACCAGATTCCGGCTGAGAACTCGCACCGCGTTTCACTCTTCGTTGACGCTGTCCACCTACAGCGAATTCGGGTTGATCGTGGCCGCGGCAAGTCAGGCCGACGGTTTTCTAGATCAGGAATGGGTATCGGCGATAGCTGTGGCAGTGGCGGCATCGTTCGTGCTTGCCGCCGGTGCCAATACAGCCCGCTACCGGATGTATGGGTCCCTGCCGGGTTGGTTCGCTCGCCTGCAACGCCAGCCGCTCCTACCGGATGATGGAATCGTCGATTGTGGATCTGCACGCGTCATTATCTTCGGGATGGGACGGGTCGGGACCGGTGCTTACGATGAGATTGCCAACCGCCGGGGCCCGGTGGTGGTGGGAGTGGACCGAAAGGAAGCAGTCATCGAGATGCACGACAATCACGGACGTAACGTGGTCCGTGGTGATGCGCTCGACCGAGATTTCTGGCAACGTCTCCGTTTTCGGCCGGATGTGGAATTGATCATCATCGCGATGGACAATCATCCGTCGAACCTCCTATGCGCGGAACGAGCGAAGGAGTTCATGCCGGATGTTCAAATAGCGGCGATCGCCAGGTACCCGGACCAGGTCCTCGAGCTCCGGGACGCCGGTGTCGATGTGGCACGCAACCTGTACGAGGAAGCCGGGCAGGGTCTCGCCGAAGACGCGGTGGCGACCATCTGGGAACCTCATCCAGAGGCGGAAGACCCCGATGCCGACCCGGGAACCGGGCTTGGCGAGCACTGAAGTCGTCACCCATGGGCAGCTTCGCTAGTCGGAAACGTCGGGGTCTCGATGGTTGTACAGATAGAGCCAACCAGCGCCATGGATCGCAATCCCGACCATCAGCAGCACTGCGGCGCCGGTGAATCCGGCAAAGAAAGCGGCGAGCGAGGCAAAAGCCGCTGCGGACACCAAGGCGACCCGGACGCCGTTGAGTGGACCAAACATGAGCACACAGTATGTCGCCAGGCAATAACGTGCCAACGTGCGCGGGCCATCTAGGAGTCCAAGCTACCGTGCCGGCTCATGGAATCAGCAGCCGTCGTTGCAGCCGCCTGGGGTGGAAAGTATCTCAGGGTGCTCCCGACCCGACTCCGGGTGGCAAGTGGATTTGTTGGCGTGGGCTCGTCGATGGCAGCTACACAAAGTGGCTCCTGTGGATTCTCGCCGGACTGTTCACCCTTGGTGCTCTGGCGAATATTGCTTCCAAGTCGAAGGTGGAACGCCTTTTATGGGGCCCCATAGCCTTCATCATCGCTGTCTCCATCGCCATGGTCGCGATCGGGCTGTAAACACACAGCTCTTCCGAAAGCGCGACCTCAAACCAAGGCTATTGGGACGTCCCTCGTTCCCATGAGCTGTACAGCCTGCCGTACACCCCTCCGTCGGCCTTGAGCTGGGTATGGGTGCCGTCCTGAACAATTCGGCCGTTATCGAAAAC
>JAZFTN010000187.1:0-4258 GCA_036446715.1 Acidimicrobiia bacterium
TGTCCTACGATGTCCTATCGGCAGCGAGGCCGCCGGTTGACCGGTGCATCGGCAAAGACCTCGCTCAATGCGTTCAAGTCGGGGTTGATTCGCTCGATTCGATCTAGATACAGGTCAACAAGCTCGCGTGAGGGGATCTCACGCCTTGCGAGCAGTCGTGCTTGCTCGGCAATCCCGGCGAACGCGAGTTCTACGGCGTCCATGGGCGCTCAGCCGCCTTCGGTCGGGTACACGTTGTCTTCGTAGTCCTCCTGGGCGATCTCGGTGATGCGCTCGCGGGTGATGTCGTATTTCTCGTACTCGCCGTGGTCGAACATGACCTCGCCGATCTTCGGGTAGATCGATCGGTCGATCTGAGCGTCGGCATCCCACAATCGCCCACGTTTCGGAGCCTTGCCGCAGTGAATGAACGCCTCTTCGACATGAACCAACATAGCGAGAACCGGAATGTGGCCCTTGTGCTCCATCGTCGCCAGAAGTTCGGGATCAGTTGTCAACGTGGCTGTGCCGTTGATGCGCATGGTCTCGTCCATGCCGGAACGAAAAAGATCAGTCCAACCGAAGGTATTTGGAGAACGTTGGTGAAGGTGTCGGCACGCCGATTGCCCTCACGTTCGGGGATGGCGATGGTGCGCTCGTCGACGACCTTGACGAACCCGGGCGGATCACCTTTTGGCGAGACATCCATCCGACCCTCGGCGTCGATGGACGCCACCGTCAAAAACGTGGAAAGAGCCAGAAAATCACGAATGTGCTCATCGATCACCGTCATCGACTTGTCATAGATCATCTGGTGGCTGTCTCCACGAAGCTCCCGATACTCCTCGACCGTCTTGATCCGGTAATCGGTCATTGCTCTGCTTTCCCCTCGATGGCCAGAACGGTCAGTGACCTTTGGCAACCTCGGCGACCGCCGCGCGCCGCTCTTCGGATCGGTTGGCATCGCCCTGAATCTCCACGAGTTGTCGGCGATCCGCCTCCGCTATCTCCTCGGCGTTGGCGTCGGCGTGGGCAAGTCGGGCCTCCACACCTTCGTCCACCAGTTTTTTGGCTTCGTCGAGAAGGGCATCGACCATCTCATCCTCGGGAACAACTCGGACCACCTGGCCTTTGATGAAGAGATGGCCTCTCCCCCGCCCGGCGGCAATGCCGATATCGGCCTCCCGCGCCTCGCCGGGGCCGTTGACGACACAACCCATGACAGCAACCTGGATCGGCAGATTGGCTTCTTCGAGGGCCTTCTGCGCCGCCGTGGCCACCTCGATGACATCGACCTCGGCGCGCCCGCAGGACGGACACGCAATCAGGTCCAGGCCTTTCCGCTCCCGCAACCCGAGGAACTCGAGGAGTTGGCGCCCGGCTTTGGCCTCTTCGACCGGATCCGCCGTGAGCGAGAACCGAATCGTGTCTCCGATTCCCTCGTTTAGAAGGGTTCCGATTCCGGCGACCCCCTTGATGAGGCCTGCCGGTGGTGGACCGGCCTCCGTCACACCAAGATGAAGCGGGTAGTCGATTGCATCGGCGAGCAAACGATAGGAGTCGACCATTGAGGGTACGTTGGAGTGCTTGACGGAGATCTTGATGTCGGTGAAGTCGACTTCCTCGAGATATCGGATCTCCTTCTGAGCCGATTCCACAAGAGCCTCGGGTACAGCCGAGCCATACTTCTCCAGCAGTTCCTTGTCGAGAGATCCGGCGTTGACACCTACCCGGATGGGTAACCCGCGGTCCTTGGCTTCCCGGGCCACGATCTTGATCTGATCCTCTTTGCGAATGTTCCCAGGGTTGAGACGGAGACCCTGAACGCCGGCCTCGATGGCGGCGAGGGCCAACCGATACTGATAGTGGATGTCGGCGATGATCGGAACCGGGCTTCGGGGCATGATCTCGGAGAGACCCTGGGCGGCTTCCACATCGTTGCAGGTGATGCGAACGATGTCGGCACCGGCCCCAGCGAGGGCATAGACCTGGGCGAGAGTGCCGTCGACATCCGCTGTTTTTGTCGTCGTCATCGACTGGACCGTTATGGGCGATCCACCACCAACAGGGACATCACCAACGTGGAGCTGTTGTGTCAGACGTCTTTCAAAGGTCACGGCCTAACGGTAGACCGATGACTCGGCTTGCCGAAGGGGTCGGCGCAAGCGACGCCCAACTACAGGCTGATCGGGTTGGTCACGTCGAGGATGATGGCCACGAACCCCAGAAACAAGAAGAGCCCGATGACCGCCGCTGCAACCGGTGCGAGTCGGCGGATGTTCGCTGCTCTTCCGGTCAGCTTCTCGTAGAGAGCCACCGCGAAGTGGCCTCCGTCGAGCGGAAATATGGGCAGAAGATTGATGGTGCCAAGGATCACGTTGACATAGGCAAGAATCCCGAAAAAGGCCGCTGCGTTCTCTGCCTGGCTGCCTATGGCCACGATCCCGATCGGGCTCACCGGTCGGATTTCGTTTGGTATGTCGGTATCACCCAGGAAGACCCCAAAATACTGGGCCAGCGAAGACGGACGCATCATCTGGAACAGAGCAGCAAACGTATCCGTTATGGCACCCCAGACCAGTCGCCCCGCCAGTCCTATCGACTCGATCGGACCAACATCGATCTGCTCCCGTGTCGGAGCAACTCCGAGGAAACCGGCCCCGGCTATCAACTCGTTCTCATCCAGATCAGCCTGGAGACTGATCAACTCGCCATCCCGATCAACCGTGACCGACGTCGGGCCGGGCCCCTCGGACTCGAGGGCCATGACGAGCTCCTCCCACTCCGTGACCTCGTTGGGACCGATCGCGACGATGACGTCACCCTCGGCGAGCCCTGCCTCAGCCGCGGGGGATTCTTCGACCACAAGTCCTACCTCGAGTGTCGGCCCACCCGGCACTCCTATTGCCAGGATGATCCCGTAGAACATGACGAAGCCAATCAAGAAGTTCATCCCCACGCCGGCGAGGACGACAACACTCTTCTCCCAGAACTTCTTCTCCCGGTAGGTGCGCCCCATATCGGCGGGGTCCACCTCCTCCAGCGGGTTCATCCCGACGATCCGCACGTAGCCACCAAGGGGAATCCACTTGAAGCCGTACTCGGTCTCGCCTCTTTGGACCGACCAGATCTTGGGGCCGAACCCGAAGAAGAACTGAGTCGCCTTCATTCCCACCGCCTTGGCCGCGAGGAAGTGGCCCGCCTCATGGGCAGTGACAAAGAACACGATGGCTACCGCAGCGGCTATGCCCCCGATCATGAGGTCACGGTACCCCCGCGCCGCACCTACTCAGCGCCCACCTACGATAACCGAGGCGGCCATCGCCCTCGCCTCGGCATCGACTGTGAGCACATCGTCGACGCTTCGGAGCTCTCGCCATTCAACCCGGTCGAGAGTCTGGCCAACGACATCGGCAATCTCCAGAAAGCCAAGTCGACGCTGAAGAAACGCCTCAACAGCCACCTCGTCGGCAGCGTTGAGCACGGCGGGAGCGGAGCCTCCCTCTCGACCGGCGGCGTATGCCAAGTCGAGCGCAGGAAAGGTCTCTCGGTCAACATCCTCAAACGTCAGTTCCCGCCCTGCGAGCGAGAAGGGATCGGCCGGTGAGTTTGATCGCGCCGGAGCGGTGAGGGCATATTGAATCGGGATACGCATGTCGGGTTGTCCGAAGTGTCCCTTCCAGGAGCCATCCACGAACTCCACCGCAGAGTGAAGAACCGATTGTGGGTGGATCACAACGTCTATCCGATCGTAAGGAACACCAAACAGATAATGCGCCTCGATGACTTCGAGACCTTTGTTGAAGAGCGTCGCCGAGTCGATCGTCACTCGTCGACCCATGTCCCAGGTCGGATGTTTCAGGGCTTCCTCTGGTGTCACCTCCTGGAGCGACTCCCGGCCGGCGCCGAGAAACGGGCCTCCGGAGGCAGTGAGCACCAGTTTGGCGACAGCTTCCGGAGGCTCACCTTGAAGACACTGGAAGAGCGCGGAGTGCTCGCTGTCCACCGGGATCATTTCACCACCGTGCGCAAGTGCCTCTTCAACGACCGGGCCGCCAGCCACCAGACTCTCCTTGTTTGCCAATGCAAGACGGTTCCCCGCTTCGAGAGTGGCCAAGGTCGCCCGGAGTCCCGCGGCTCCAACGATTCCGTTGACAACAACGGCTCCCGGTGTTGCCACGGCATCCAGAACTGCGAGAGAGTCAAATTCGACCGCCCTGCCGACGGCAAACTCGAAGTCGGCCCTCTCTTCTGACGAGCCGCCGACGACTATCACCCT
>JAZFTN010000188.1:0-3017 GCA_036446715.1 Acidimicrobiia bacterium
CTGAGATGATTGGAGAACCAGATCGATGACTGATACCACCAGAGCCGTCTTCGTCATCTCGGTAGCCGCCGAGCTGGCCGGGATGCATCCCCAAACCCTGCGAATCTATGAGCGCAAGGGCCTGCTTTACCCGTTCCGGACGCCGGGTGGCACACGGCGCTACTCGCAAGAGGACATCTCCCAGCTGCAGTTGATCCAGGAATTGACCAGTCAGGGTCTCAATCTCGAGGGGGTTAAGCGTGTGCTCTCTCTTCAAGAGGAGAACCGGCGACTCAAGAAGAAGCTCGACAGGCTTCGCGACAAGCTCGAAGAACTCGAGGAGGCGACCGAGAAGCAGCTCGAGGACCTGGAAAGGTCGTACCGCCACGAGATCGTTCTCAGAAGCCAGGTGCGACCGATATACGGGCAAGGCAAGTAATGGCCGACAGCTACAGCGGGCCAGTGCGGATCCTCGGTGGTGATGGCATCTTGCTCACCACCGGTGTTGCCGCTCTAGAGGCTGACTCCGAAATGGGCAATTGGAAGGGTGCTCTTCAGACTCTGATCGGCACCGCCGTTGCCGGCAAGGCGCTTGTGGTGGAGATCGAGATCCCAGGTGGAGAAAGAGGGCGGGCGCAGTTGACGCCTTCGGGGCAGGCCGGCGAGAGATACACGTCGGACGTCACCGGCCTGAGCCGCCAACCCTTTTAGGTGGCCTCGGAAACCTCCGGTAGTTACACCCATATCCGGGTCTAACTACCTCAGGTTCGTTGGATCGCCTAGCGAATGAGGCCACCTCCGCGGTGGTCGGGCTTGGCGAACAGCCCTTCTTACCGACCGGCAAGCCGGCCCACCGACTAAAGCCAACCAGGGGTTAACTTTCTCAGATGAGGAGGTTCGGTGCCCTTGTTCTCGCGGTGACGACAGCCTGTGCGACAGGGAGCGTTGCCACCACCATCGACCCGACGAGCACAACAGTCACCTCGACTGGTCCCGCCTCAACCGAGAGCGGAGCGCTGGATCAAACAACGACCACCACTCGAGCTGTTCCGCCACCGACCTTTCCGCCTGCACCGGATTTTCCGGATGGTCCTCTCGATGCGACAACTGAGGAGGGGCTCGAAAGTCTCCTGAGCAACCTTTATACGAGGGAGTTCGACGCTTCCTATCTTGTGCAAGTAGTCAAAGGCGGGGACATCAGAGCCGCGTGGGCGACCGCAGATCTCCTGCGGTTCTATCAGACTGGCCCCGAGCGTGATGAGCTGCTCTGGGCGTTCACCCAACTCACTGGAATCGAGTATGTGCCGGGCCGCGTCGACTTCAAATGGGCTCTCGACAATCTCATTGCGTGGGACATGCCCGCCTGGGATGGTTATGCCGATGCGAAACGTCAGATCTACACGCCCGTAGACTCACGCTGGGAGATCTTCTTCGACGAGGATCAGGGTGTCGACTGGCGCCTGATCACGTGGGGCGGCGTGATCGCAGACGATCGGCCCCTGGGTGACAATGGGCCCTGCAACTGCATCCCGTCTCTCGACAACCCGGCAACCACCGATGCAGCCGGGGGTAGCTGGTACGCGGACGACCGGGTCATCTTCGGGGTTGTCGTCAACGATGAGGCACTGGCATTGCCCAGACATCAGATGGAGGTTCACGAGATGGTGAACATCACGCTTGGCGGCCGCGCCCTCGGAATCCCCTATTGCACTCTTTGCGGCTCCGCTCAGGCCTATGTGACCGACAACGTGAAGGACACCAATCGAGTCGTTCTTCGCACTTCGGGATTGTTGTCGAGGTCGAACAAGGTGATGTATGACTTGACGACAGGGTCGATGTTCGACACTTTCACCGGGCAAGCCCTCACGGGTCCCCTGGGCGAAGCCGGTGTTGTCCTCGAGCAGGTGTCAGTCGTCGGCTCGACCTGGGGTGATTGGAAAGAGGCGCATCCGGACACCAGGATCCTCGCCGAGGACGGCGGGATAGGCAGAGAGTACCGCGACGACCCACTCGGCAGCCGGGACGCGTTCGGCCCGATCTTCCCGGTCGGGGACGTCGATCCCCGGCTCTCGACCATGGAACTCGTGGTTGGGGTGATCAGCCCTGACGGGACTCCGATCGCCTTTCCTGTTGATATCACCCGAGACGAACTAGCGACTGGCGAGGAGATCGAGTTCGAAGGCGTGGTTGTGAGACTCACCGACGGAATCCGCGTGTTCGCCCCGGACGGGACTGAGCTGATCACCCACCAGGCGTTCTGGTTCGCCTGGAGTCAGTTCCACGCAGAGACCCTGGTCTGGACGCCGACCGGCTCCTGACCGACTGGACCCATCTTCCCGACAATCCCCGGCACGAAGGCCGGAACAGCCAATAATCAGCGCATGGAATGGCTTGCCGACGCTCTTGGAGTTGCCCATCGAACAGTCCAGCAGGTAGTCATCTCATTCGTCGTCGTCGCAGGACTCATCATTCTTCGTTGGGTCATCCTGAAATGGCTTCGACCCCAATTGGAAGACGTGGAGTCTCAATATCGGGCCACCAAGCTCACCAACGCAGCTATCACTGTCACTGCGCTTATCAGCCTTCTCTTCATCTGGATCGACGCTTTTGACTCGCTGACCACATTCCTCGGTCTTCTATCTGCCGGCATCGCAATAGCGCTTGGCGATCTTCTCAAGAACATGGCGGGATGGGCTTACATCATGACCAGAAAGCCGTTCCAGGTGGGCGATCGCATCGAAGTACGAGGGCTGCACGGTGACGTTGCGGATGTCCGTCTCTTCAGGTTCACGCTCATGGAGGTCGGTAACTGGGTCGAAGGTGACCAGATCACCGGAAGACTCGTCCACGTTCCCAACGGTGTGATCTTCACCGACCCCCTGGCCAATTACACGGAAGGGTTTGACTACATCTGGGAAGAGATCAGTTTCACGGTCACCTTCGAGTCGAGTTGGGAACGAGGCGAGGAGCTTCTGCGACAGGCGATCCGAACGACGGTCCCCGAGGCAAAGGAGGAGGCCAGTGAGGGGATTTGGCAA
>JAZFTN010000189.1:0-4698 GCA_036446715.1 Acidimicrobiia bacterium
TGCGGTGAGGCGTGTTCGCCCTACTTCGGCACGTCCCGGTTTCGGCACTCGCGTAGCGTCAGAGTCCCAAGTTCTCCACGATCTGCTGCAGGAATCTCGCTGCTGGTGCACCGTCGACGAAAGCGTGGTCGAAGGTGAGCGACAGCACCATCTGATTCCCGCTGGTAACTGCTCCGTTCTTGTCGATCGTTGGTACCTGCCGAATGGCTCCCACCCCGAGAATTGCGACTTGTGGGAGGTTGATGATCGGCGTGAATCCGTCGATTCCATAGGAGCCCAGGTTTGACACGGTGAACGTTCCGCCTTCGAAGTCCTCGGCGGTGAGAGTCTTGGCGCTGGCTCTATCGGCCAGCCCCTGTATTTCCCCAGAAATGACATCGACCGACTGCGAGGCGGGATCCCGCACTACAGGGGCGACCAGCCCTTCGTCGGTCTGGATGGCCACCGCCACCTGGGCGTCTTCGGCCGGGACGAAGACGTCGCTTTCGCGGTGACCGTTGAGATGGGGATGATCGGCCAGTACTTCGGCGACAACCTTTACGACCTCGGCCGTGATGTGAGAAGTCTTCTCACCTCCCAAGTGAACGGTGGAGTTCAGCGTCACCGGGGCGGTCTCGGCGTGGGAGCGCCGCATGTTGCGAGCGATCACCGCCCGCAGTCCGCTGGTCACAGCAGGAGCGGCTGCGGCCCCCACATCTGACTCGGTGATCCGACCTCCCGGCCCGGTTCCTATAAGCCCGGTGAGATCCACCCCCAGCTCTCTTGCCGCCCGCTTGGCAGCAGGAGAAGCGGTAACTCTCGCCGGAGGGACGGCGCTGTCTGGGGCCGAAGGCGCCGCTGTGGGTGCGACGGCCGGCTGCTCCACGGAATCGGCAATAAGGCAGATCGGGCTGCCCTGGGGAACCGGATGGTTCAGAGCGATCCGATTCACCACGAATCCGACGCCGGGCGCTTCAACGTCGAAGGAGACCTTCTCCGTCTGTACTTCGGCGATCAGCTGTCCTTCGGTGCAGGCTCCACCCTCATCGACGAACCAGGCCGTCACCACCGCCTCCTCGTCGGAGGCGGTGGTGACAGGCATCATGACCTCGAGGGCCATTGTCTGGGTCAGCCAGCTACGAGCAGATTCGAGCTTGCCTCCACGATCCGTTCGATCGAGGGGAGCGCCCACTGCTCTAGCGGACGGCTGTAGGGAATCGGGATGTCAGGCGTGGTCACCCGAACCGGGGGTGCATCCAGGTAATCGAATGCGCCTTCGATTGCGGTAGTGATGACCTCTCCGGACATTCCGAAGCTGTGGTAGTCCTCGTCGACAACCATGAGCCGATGTGTCTTTTCCACGCTGGCAACGATTCCCTCCCGGTCGAGAGGAACCAGAGAACGGAGATCGAGCACTTCGGCCGATATTCCCTTCTCCTCGAGTTGCTCAGCAGCGTCGAGGGCTTTGTGAACCGACAGCCCAATGGTCGCGATCGTGAGATCGGTCCCCTCCCGGACCACGTTGGCCTTGCCGATCGGCACCTCATAGGGCTCCTCGGGCACTTCCCCGGTCGCCCTCGGGTTCGGTGTCATCCAACCCAGCCCCAACACGCCCTTGTGGAACATGTAGACGACAGGATTGTCTTCGCGGATCGCCGCGATCATCAGACCCTTGGCGTCGTAGGGGTTGGACGGGACTACGACCTTCATCCCGGGCATGTGGGCGAAAGTCCCCCACAGCGTCTGGGAATGCTGGCCGGCGTCCCCATATCCGCCTCCGACAGCGGTGGTCAAGACCACTGGGACCTTGACGTTCCCGCCGCTGAAGTAGTGGATCTTGGCCATGTTGTTGTAGATCTGATCCATGCAGACGCCGAAGAAGTCGACGAACATCAACTCGACGATTGGTCGCATCCCATTAATGGCAGCGCCGACGGCCGCACCGATGAACCCGGTCTCCGAGATCGGCGTGTCGATGACCCGCTTCTCTCCGAACTCGTCCAACAGCCCTTCGGTGGCACCGAAGATGCCCCCGTAGGTGCCGATGTCCTCACCCATGACAAACACCGAGTCGTCGCTTCTCATCTCGAGTGCGATACCCTCGGCGATGGCCTTCTGCGTTGTCAGCTTGCGCTCGGTCTTGGCTGTCATAGCGTCACCGTCCTCTCTGCGAAGACGTGTTCCAGGGCCGATTCCGGCTCCGGATACGGGCTGTCCTGCGCGTACTGAAGCGCCTCCTCGACCTCGTCATACATCGCTTGCTGAATCGCAGCGATGTCGGATTCATTGAGAATCCCTTCGTCGGACAGCCGCTTGGCGTACCCGACCATCGGGTCACGCTCAAGCATCTCCGTCTTGAACTTGTCGGAGCGATAGGCGTCGGCATCACCCTCGAAGTGACCCCACAGCCGGTCGGTCTTTATCTCCACCAGGCTGGGCCCTTCACCCCGGCGGGCCCTGGCGATGGCCTCGCCCATCACCTCGTACACAGCCACTGGATCGTTGTTGCCCACCAGCACTCCCGGGATGCCGTAGGCCGCGGCACGATCGCTGTTGTCGGCGATGGCCGTCGAGGCCGTTTTTGGCACCGAGATGGCGTATGCGTTGTCTTCGCAGACGAACACCACCGGCAGATTCCACAATGCGGCCAAGTTGAGTGACTCATGGAATGAGCCCTGATTGGCTGCTCCCTCCCCGAAGAACGAGAGAGCGACATTGTCGCTGCCGTGATGACGAAATGCCATGGCAGCTCCCACCGCCACTGGAATCCCCTCGCCGACGATCCCCGAGCACCCGAAGTTGGGCTCCACTGAGAACAGGTGCATGTGGCCGCCCTTCCCGTGTCCCAGCCCGGTGTCCCGGCCGAAGATCTCGGCTGCCATCCTCTTCAGATCAACACCTTGGGCGATGGCGACGTGGTGGGGACGGTGGGTGGCCGTTATAGCGTCACCCTCCTTCAGGTGTGGGCTCATCCCCACGGCTACCGGCTCCTGGCCGGCGGCCAGGTGCATCTCACCCGGGATCAAACCCGCGGCGATATCGAACGCAGGGAGCTTGTCCGCGAAGTAGATCTCCCTGATGCGCTCCTCGAATCGGCGAATCTTCACCATCGTTTGGTACATGTCAACCAGGTGTTCCCTGGGAATGTCCATGGTGCAACCTCCTATCTCCGGGCTCTACCCGGAATACGTGACCGCCTCTTACTCTCCGGAACCTAATCCGCGTCGAGGCTTGCCGTATAGGGTCAAAGGACCCTGAGCGCCGACTCCAGATCCAGCACACGCGGACCCTCCACGACTCGCACCAATCCGGCTCTCGCGGGGAGACGCCGTTCCCCGTCGAGCGCCACCATGCCGTTTTCCTCGCTCAGCGAGAGCTCGGCTCCCATGGGTAGATCGACATGGCCGGCCACCGGAATGTCGAGTATCAGACCCGGTCCGAACACAGCTCGGACAGACCGCTCGCCGCCGAAGCGGAGATGACGGACATGACCTTGCTCCAGCGGTCCAAGGGCGGCGCTCACTGAGGCAATGCCCACCGCGGTTCGCCGTGAGGTTGTGACCAGTCCCTCCAACAACTCGCTCGCATCCCAGATGGCACCCGCTCCCACCCAGCGGTTCCGCACCACCACTACATCTATGACAGCCAACGAGCGACCCTCGACGGTTTCCACTTCGATGGCGGTGGTGGGCAGGAACGCGTCAGCGCCAGTCGTGACAGCCAACGCCGTGGCGAGGCCTACAACGCTGGGTTCATCGGTAATGGCGAAGGCGTTGTTGGTGCCCGCTGCAAGGGGAACCAACGGTGCCTGGGGCCAGCCTTCGGCCGCGGCACGCACGGTCCCATCGCCTCCCACTGTGACCAGTGCGGCGGCCTCCATCTTGGCGAGATAGGTAGCGGCACGACGGGTGTCCGCCTCGGTGCCTTCGACCTCGATGGGCAGGAAATCGACGGGTGATCCGGCGGAACCGGCAAGAGCGATGGCACGCCGGAGCAGTCCGGATTGGTCGTCGAGGCCAAGAACTTCGATCCCTTTCTCCGAGCCGATCCCTACCAGTAGCCGCGCCACGAGGTTCGCCTTTTCCTCGACATCGATCACCCGGGCGAGGGTTGTGAGCCGTCGAATGTCCTTCGACGAGGTGGGATTGGCGACGAGACCGACAAGCACCCTTCGACTCTAGGCCCAGACCGTGTTGGAGGTTCCGAGACCGAACGGGCGATTCACGTCCTAGTTCTTCGCCTTCAGCCCGTTTCGCTGAACTCCAATTCGCCGACCACCTCGGCCTGGCAGAGCTCCAAGCACGTTGGCACCCTTGACTCCAGGGATCTCCTGCAAAAAGCCCAGTTCACCGGCGGGTGTTAAGCCAAGGGATTCCAATCGGTCGGCAAGGTACTTTCCCGTCGCTAACGCACCCTCAGCCCCTGTGGTCCGCGGTTGGTAGTCAGGTGAGCACAGCAACTCCACCACGGTCGCTAGCCGTTGTTCCATGGGCAGCGACAGTACCTGGGGTCCGAGAATCCGAGACGATGCGGTCAGACACAAACCTGAGGAAAGGGCAGAAGGAGCGGCGTACGAGTACTAAGCGAGCGGGAACCCACAACACCAAATGCTCCCTAACGCACTCCCTTCCCTTTGAAGCAGCACAATCCCTTGGAAGCCATAGTCAGGAGAACCATGGACAATCACAATGACGGGTACATGTGGCTGATTCGATTAAA
>JAZFTN010000190.1:0-6281 GCA_036446715.1 Acidimicrobiia bacterium
GGGTTGATCGGACCGATTCCCACGCCATCTTCGGCAATGGCGTAGGCGCGGGTACCACCTTCGAAGACGCCATTGGCGACATCGCTGATCGCAGTGAACACCGCGACGTCGAGACCCTTGAGCACGGACGTGAGAATCTCATTCTCGTACTGGGGCAGAGTCTGGAACCAGTCGGCATCTACACCGATGACCCATACGTTGCCGAGGTCCTGGGCGAGAGCGGCAGAACCCTCACCAACGGGGCCGGCTACAGGAAGGATCACGTCGGCACCCTCGTCGACGAACTGCTGGGTCAATGCGCGACCCTTGGCGAGATCTTCGAAGTCACCGGTAAAAGCGCCCTCCGAGGTTGCTGGATCCCAACCGAGAACCTCGACGCTGGTGCCCTTCACCTCGTTGTAGTGCATGACTCCGAAGTAGAAGCCATCCATGAAACAGGTCACCGCACATGGAATCTGGATCCCGCCGTAAGTGGCAACAACGCCGGTCTCAGACATGCCTGCTGCCAGATAACCGGCCAGGAAAGCAGCGTCGGTGGTACCGAACACCGCACCCTGGATATTGGGGATCGAGGGGTCGTAGGCGAAGTCGATGATCTGGAACAACTGATCCGGATTGGCCTCAGCTGCAGTCTGCGTGTCGGCTCCCAGAAGGAAACCAACGGTCACGATCAAATCACAACCGTCGTCAATGAGCGATTGGATATTCGGTGCATAGTCGGCAGGCGACTGGGACTCGAGGAACTTCGAGTCGTCGGTCGCAAGACCCGCGGCCTGGGCATCCAGGACACCCTTCCATGCTGTCTGGTTGAAAGACTTGTCGTCGATACCACCGGTGTCAGTCACCTGACAAGCCTTGATCGCTTCAACCGATGGGGGAGCCTCAGAAGTCGTCGTCGACTCCATTGCTTCACTGGTCGTCGTGGCCTCGTCGGCTTCGGTCGTGGTAGTCGATTCCGCTGCTACTGGAATTGTTGTGGTGTCATCACCTTCGTCGTCGCCACTAAAAGCGAAGAAGAGAATGAGGGCTAGGACGACGGCGCCACCGCCAATCCACCACCATGTTCTGCTTTCCAAGAGAATTCCTCCGTGTAAATGGGGTAGGAGCGGGCGGTCATGCCCGCGAGCACTGAGGTTAGTGCTTTACAGAGGGGTAAGGCGAGCCGAGTGGTGCCGGTTTGACCCAGTAGATCATCGGAATCGAAATCACGGCTATCACTCCCTTGAAGATCACATTGACCCAAAAGATCGACCAGGCAACTTCGGCAGGGAAGATGCCGAAGGCGGTGGCCAGGCCGACGAAGATCGCCGAGTCGACGGGGATGGCAACCGAGTTGGATGCCAGCACCCGCCCCCACTGGTGACGCTCGCCAAAACGTCGCACCCACGCTGAGTAGGCCTCGGTGTCGATCAGTTCGGCAACCACCTCGGCCACGATCGAGGCGACCACGATCCCCCAAACTGGCGCCAGCACCTCGCCGAACCCGAGTTGGGGACCCGTGGTGGGGTCGGCGGGCCAGACAGCCACGAGCCAGAAGAAACCGGCCATAAAGACGTTGATGCCGGCGGCGAGCCAGATGAGTGTGCGGGCGACACTCTTGCCCCCGATCTTGTGCACCATGTCCCGCAGCGTGAAAGTAAATGGATATATGAGGGTGCCAGCGTCGACCGCGAAGCCGCCGACACTGATGATCCGGAGGCTGGCTATATCCGCCATCATCTGTGCCGCCACGTAGGCCCCGCCCACAATCAACAAACTCCGCACAGCCCTATCCACATCGCGAGGCTAGGCGGTCCGAATCGGCAAACCTCCGGTAGTTAGGCCCATATATGGGCCTAACTACCGGAGGTAACGCAAGGGGGTTCCATCGGCAGTCCGGAAGCGGCAAGGTGAACGGGATGTCCACCACGCGCGAAGTGATTGACTACGCCAAACGCCATGGCGGGGTCATCACCACCAGAGAGGCCCTCGCCTTGGGCTTACCGCAGTCCACGCTGACTCGACGCGTCTCCGACGGCATCTTCGTTCGGATAGGGAGGGGCCTCCTGGCGCTGCCGGGCACCTCAACTCGCCCGGATGTGATGTTGCGGGCTGCCGGTCGTCTTCTCGGGGCCGTCGTTTCACATCAGTCCGCGGCACGAATCCACAAGATGGAACCTATCCCCAAGGCGACGCCATCTGTGACGGTCTCTCATCGTGGCACCTACGTGTTTCCCGGCCTCACCGTCCACCAGTCGACAGATCTGCTGCCGGAGCACGTCATGACAGTCGGATCGCAAAGGATCACCACACCGGCGCGGACCATCCTCGATCTGGCCAAAGTGCTCGGTGCCAAACGCCTCGAGCGGGTAACCGACAATGCGCTCGCAGGTGGTCTCGTTGACTTCGATGAACTCACGGCCCTCTACCTGGCTCTGACCAGACAAGGGAAGACAGGAATGCGAAAGATGGGAACGATCCTGGCCGAACGCGCCGACGACAAGAGGATCCCGGACACGGTCATCGAGACAAAGCTGTTCGACCTTCTCGTCAACGCAAGTATTAGCGCACCCGAGAAGCAGTTCCACGCACCCTGGTTGGAGCCGATCGATGGCCGGGTCGACTTCGCCTACCCGGCCAAGCGGATCGTCATCGAAGCCGACAGCCGTCGTTGGCACGCCTTGTACGACGCTTTCGAAGTCGACAGGCGTCGTGACATCGCGGCGCAGCTTGCGGGGTGGATAGTGCTCCGCATCACCTGGAGGATGATCACCGAAGACCCCGGGTTCGTGATCAACACCGTCCGGGAAGCCCTTGCCACCCGATAGCGCCTCTTTCTCGAGGTAGTTAGGCCCATATATGGGCCTAACTACCTCAGGTTCGCTGAAACAAACCGCTACTCGGCGGTGGCGATGAGGGCCGGGTCGATGTTTACGTAGTCGACGAGGGAAGGGTCGGTGACCCCCGCATACTCCCAGTGCCAGGCCTCGGCGTTCTCCATGCCGCAGTGGGCCCAGGCCGGATGGACCCAGCCAAAACGGTACGCGTTGCGCTTGAGCCAGTGGAATTCGTTGTCGTAGCAGTCGATGATTCCCCGCGAATCGCGAAAATCGACGGCCCTGCCCCATCCATGGTTCGACATGCCCGCCTGCGCGGTCAACGGACCGCTGCAAACCCGCATCTGTCTGGTGCCGATCTGCTGCTTGGCTCCGGACACACCGTTGTCTCCGAAGACAGGAACCGTCTCCACTGGACAACGCCGGTCGTAGGCCCTCTGTTGGATGCCGTAGTTCCGGTAACAGCTAGCCGGCCTAAGTCGGACCCCGTCCTCCGCTGCTGCCTCGACCATGAGTGAGTAGGTGTAGGCCGCGTCGCGCTCGAGAATGCAGGCACCGATTCTCATCAGGCGAGCCGAGTCCATCCGGCCGTTTATGTAGCCGTCGAGCTCCAGGTCGAGTGTGTAGGCCGAGTCGCCAGCGGGCTCGTACTCGGGCAGCTCGCCAGGGCCGAGACCGGCGACAAGAATTAGAAGTGCGATAAATGTGGGCATGAGTGTCTAAGCCCATATTGAATCGGATCTTCTGAAGGGCCCCTTTAGGGGAACTCACAAACGGCTACTCCTGGCCGGCGAGCTCCACAGGGGGTGTCTTCGACGACGAGATTCCTTCAAAGGTAAGTTCGTCGTTGTCGCTGTCCAGACCGACGAGGATCGTCATCCCGGCCTTGAACTCACCCAGCAACACACGCTCCGACAGCGGATCCTCTAGCAGACGCTGAATCGCCCGACGCAGTGGTCTTGCCCCCAGTTCGGGGTCGTACCCCTCGTTGCCCAGGAACTCCTTGGCATCGTCGGTGAGCACCAGATCGAGTTGCTGTGCCTCCAGCTGCTCCAACACTCTCGCCAGCATCAAGTCGACGATCAGCTTGAGCTCATCCATCGTGAGCTCGTGGAAAACGATGATCTCGTCGATCCGGTTGATGAACTCAGGACGGAAGTGCTTCTTCAACTCTTCGGTCACCTTCTCCTTCATGTGCTCGTAGGAGGAATCGTCGCTGTCCGAGTGGAAACCGACAGCCTTCTTGTGGAGATCGCGGGTGCCGAGGTTCGAGGTCATGATGATGACCGTGTTCTTGAAGTCGACGCTGCGTCCCTGAGCATCGGTCAAGCGGCCCTCTTCCAGAATCTGAAGAAGGGTGTTGAAGACGTCCGGATGAGCCTTCTCGATCTCATCAAACAGCACCACCGAGAACGGCTTGCGGCGAACGGCCTCAGTCAGCTGACCACCCTCGTCGTATCCGACGTATCCGGGAGGAGAGCCAACCAGACGGCTAACCGTGTGCTTCTCCATGTACTCGGACATGTCGAGCTGGATGAGCGCATCCTCTTTGCCGAACAAGAACTCGGCTAGAGCCTTGGCGGTCTCGGTCTTACCAACACCTGAGGGGCCCAGGAAGATGAATGAGCCCGAAGGGCGTCGGGGATCCTTGAGACCGGCCCGTGTGCGGCGAATCGCCTTGGATACGGCCGTGATGGCATCGTGCTGGCCGATGATTCGCTTGTGGAGCTCATCCTCCATGTGCACCAGGCGGGCCGTTTCCTCCTCGGTGAGACGGTGCACGGGGATACCGGTCCACTGTGCGAGGACTTCTGCGATTTCCTCCTCGTCAATGACCCATCCGCCCTCGTCTATCTCGTCCTCTTTGATTGCACGATCGGACAGAAGCACATGCTCCTCGTCACGCAGCGTCGCCGCCCGCTCGTAGTTCTCGCCAGACACGGCGTCGGACTTGTTTCTGCGCACGTCTGCAAGCTTGACGTCGATCTCAGTGATCTCGGGAACATCGCTCTTGCGATGGATGCGCATCCGGCTCCCTGCCTCATCGATCAGATCAATCGCCTTGTCCGGAAGGAAACGGTCGGCGATGTAGCGATCGGCCAGGTTGGCCGCAGAGACGATGGCCTGATCGGTGAAGCGAACCGAATGATGCTCTTCGTAGCGATCCTTGAGACCCATGAGGATGTCGATCGTGTCAGTCAGCGACGGCTCCTCGACCTGGACCGGCTGGAATCGCCGCTCCAGTGCAGAGTCCTTCTCGAGGTACTTCCTGTACTCCTCGAGCGTGGTGGCACCGATGGTCTGGAGCTCACCTCTCGCCAGCATTGGCTTGAGGATCGAGGCGGCGTCGATGGCGCCTTCGGCCGCACCGGCCCCAACAAGAGTGTGGATCTCGTCGATGAAGAGAATGATGTCGCCCCGGCTCTTGATTTCTTTGAGAACTTTCTTGAGACGTTCCTCGAAGTCGCCTCGATAACGGGAGCCCGCCACGAGAGAACCGAGATCGAGGGTG
The DNA here is from genome assembly GCA_036446715.1 of Acidimicrobiia bacterium. Taxonomy (GTDB): domain Bacteria; phylum Actinomycetota; class Acidimicrobiia; order Spongiisociales; family ZC4RG35; genus SZUA-217. The sequence goes on from JAZFTN010000190.1 coordinate 5,329, forward strand.
TAGAGGTTCTTTCCCTCGAGGTTCTCCGGGACATCCTTGGCGATTATCCGCTGTGCCAGGCCTTCGACGATGGCCGTCTTCCCCACACCGGGCTCTCCGATCAGGACCGGGTTGTTCTTGGTCCGACGTGAGAGGATCTGCATGACCCGCTCGATCTCACGGTTGCGACCTATCACCGGATCGAGTTTTCCGCTGGCTGCCGCCGACGTGAGGTTGCGACCGAACTGGTCGAGGATGGTCGAGCCCGAGGATGAACTCTCGCGTCCTCCAGCTCCGGCCCCCTTCGGTGATTGCTCCTCGCTGCCCCCAGGTCCGGAAAGCAACTGAATGACGGTCTGACGAACCTTCTGTAGCTCCGCCCCTAGTTGCTGGAGAACCTGAGCCGCAACTCCTTCTCCTTCACGGATCAAACCGAGGAGGATGTGTTCGGTTCCGATGTAGTTATGGCCGAGTTGGAGAGCCTCGCGAAGGGAGAGCTCGAGGACTTTCTTGGCGCGAGGGGTAAACGGAATATGCCCGGAGGGCGACTGCTGGCCCTGACCGATGATCTTGACGACCTCGTCGCGCACGGATGCGAGATCGATATCGAGGCTCTCCAGAGCCTGGGCTGCTATTCCCTCACCCTCGTTGAGCAGGCCAAGCAGGATGTGCTCGGTACCGATGTAATTGTGGTTGAGAAGCCGCGCTTCTTCCTGGGCCAAAACAACAACCCGTCGAGCCCGGTCTGTGAACCGTTCAAACACTTTCTTCTCCTCGACCTCGCATATGCGATTCTACCACCGGGCCGTCGTCAGACTTCTTCTCGGAACCCAGCCCGTCTTTTCGTAATACCATCGTCACCTATGGAAGACCTCCAAAGTCTTGTCCGTATTCCCCGAATATGGGAGCAATTGGGTCGTGTCGAGGAGCGTCTGCTCGAAACGGCGACCGCGGACGACCCCTATCTGACGAAG
>JAZFTN010000191.1:0-4887 GCA_036446715.1 Acidimicrobiia bacterium
GCTGGAAGCCAAGAACTGGTCCTTCTCCCGCCGGAACTCGAGAAGCTCTGCAAAGTCCATGACGATCAGAACACCTTTGGATCGCCGGGGATTCCGGGTATGGGTCGATAGTCCTGGGTCGGGTGGCTCATGGACAGGTCCTCACTCATGGGTGAGCCTCTCAAAGTATCTCTAGACAATGCCACGGGAGGCATCATGACCATTTTGGGCACAAAAGCCGTACCCAATCGAACAAAATGCGCGCACTCCAACACCGTCGCCATCATCTCAGCCGGTATTGAGCGAATCGTCTGCGAGTCGTGTCGAAATGTCAGCTTCATGTTTCTGGATGACATGACGGATGAGATCGATCGTGACATATTTGCCAGAACAGTCGATCAGGAGAAAACAGAACCAACGTTCGAGCGGGCCACTAGAACCCACCTGACCGGTCACTGAATCCCAACCTCCCGGGCAAGCCGCACTGCTTCGGCAATCGGTCCGTAGAAATTGGGGCCATGAACGGTCAGCATCTTGTCGACGTCGAGACCCTCGACACGACTGAGGGATTCGAGGGCCATCTCGCTGTCATCGTTGACGAAGGACGGCGCCAGTCTCGGGCCGATCTCGCCGGTGACAGCGTCCATGCCCCCCATGGCATCGCCAGTGACAAGAGCCTTCTTGTCCTTGAGATACACACAACTGTGGCCCATGGTGTGACCGGGGACATGGATGACCTGAGGCCGGCCGGGCACCACCAGTGTTTCACCATCTACATAGGTCGAGACATCGACCACCGGAGCGACTGTCATCGCCTTGTGTCGAATGAGGTGGGCGAAGTACATGAAGACAGCAGGCTTCCAGATCGGGGCCTTGGGTGGTGGCGGGACGCTGTCCAGAAAAGGTCTGTCAGTTTCGTGGATATAAACCGGACCGCCCGATTCCTCCCTGATCCGCTCGGTGTTACCCCGATGATCGATGTGGTGGTGGGTCAGGATTTGCGCCTCGATGTCGTTGATGCTCGAACCACGACCCGCCAAGAACTCCTCCAGATGGTCCCAGTATCCAGGTAGGCCGGAGTCGACGAGTGTGTAGCGCCCACCTTCTGCGATCAGATAGAAGCCAACAAAACCGGTCCCCAGACGGAAGACGTCAGGGGCCGCCTCTTCAACACTGAACTCGGACAGTTTCGACATGGCCTACCTCCGATCGGCGAAGTTAGCCGGATGACCACATCTCTGCTTGCCGATCCAACAAGGTGCTACTTCCCGAGCCTGTTCGTCACGAAACGATGAAAGACGTTGCGAATGGTTGTGGGCTCGTCTTTCTCGGCGACACGTACCAGCAACACCGGCGCCGGCACCCGCTCCACGATGCGATCGATCAGATCAGTGAAGAAGTGTCTGCCCCGGGGCGCCCCGATGATTGCGAGATCTGTGTCATCTACCGCCGAAGTCAGGGCTGCAAGCAGATCCTCCGACTGGATGACCATTGACTCCGTGGGCACATCACAGAGCCCACCAAGGTCCTCGTGGAACTTCTCCAACGCCCGAACCTGGGTTTTCGAAGCCGCTGGATCGAGAACATGGACGAAGCGGATCGAAGCGCTCTCTTCCTCAGCGATCTTGGCGGCGAGGCAGATCTTGAGAACGTCGTAGGGACCACCCGAGCCCAGCACGTCGATCCGGCTGATCTCACCCAAAGTGTCACCTGTGAGCAGGGCCACGTCTCGATCGGCTGGGAGGTTGTCTCCATGCCCGTCACCCCTCGTGGCAGCGCCGACCAGAAGGTCAGGGTCGTACTCAGCGATCCTTTTCACGAAATCATCTCCCGGGTGGAGAAAGTTGACCGAATCACCACTCGAACCGGCCATAGGACGCCCGATCCGAAACAGTGAGGAGTCGCTTCCTTCCCTCCCAGAAACCACCGTGATGCGTCTATCGTCATCGGCAAGCGCCTCCTCGGTCAGCTGGAGTAGCCGGGCCATGCCTTGCTGGCGGACACTCTCTCTAAAGGCGTTCTCTTTGATCGCCCGTGAGCGCCCATAGACCTGATACCAGATCACTCCACCAACAATGATCCCTAACGCCCCCAGGATGGCATCTGCACCCAGCTGAGTGATCAGGAACAGACATGCGCCAACTCCAATCAACGGCACCCACGGGTACCCGGGAGCCTGGAACTTGGGCCGATACCACCAAAGATTCGAGCTGCGAAATGCGATCTGAGCAACACAGATCATCGCCAGAACCAACGCCAGAAACGCCGACGCCAGCTTGGCAAGCTCGAAGACGGGCAAGAAGGCCACGAGTCCGAGCAACAGGCCTCCGGTGAGTATCAGCGACCAGGTCGGAGTGCCTGAACGTGCACCCACCTTCGTGAAGACGGAAGGAACAAGACGACGCCGGGCCATCGCGAACGGGTAGCGCGACGAGGCGAGCAGTCCGGCGTTGGCCATCGAGGCCAGGGCAATGACACCTACCACCGCGACCACAGTCGCTATCCAGTCTGGAAACAGCTGTTCTGTGGCCGTGGCAAGTGGTGTCAGATTGCCTGACAGGACTTCGGATGGAGTCACCCCGACCATCACGTAGGTGACGGCGGGGTAGACGAACATCATCACCAGCAAAGAGGCGATGATCGCAATCGGAAGCGTTCTCGCCGGGTTGGACACTTCCTCGGCAACGCTGGCCACGTTGGTCACACCGGCATAGGAGACAAAGACGAGGCCTGCCGTCGCGAAGAGACCTCCCACACCCGCGGGGAAGAAGGGGTGGTAACTGGCACTATCGACGAAGGTGGCGCCACCCCCTATGAATATCAGCAAAACAACGAAGACAACCGTCACCAGCAGGGCCTGGATGGTCCCCGACTCCTTGATGCCGACCAGGTTTATGACCAGCAAGCCGGCACCAATGATGAGTCCCAGTGTCAGTTCGTCGAAGTCTGTGAACCAGCCCAGATAGAGACCGAGCCCATCAAGAGCAAACGCCGCCTTGAAGACGAGCGACAGCCAGACACCAAACCCGGCGATGGTTCCCATCAGAGGGCCCATCGCCATATCGATGTAGAGATAGGCTCCTCCGGCCCGGGGCATCGCCGTCGCCATCTCTGACTGGGCGAGGGCAGCGGGAAACACGATCACGCCGGCCAGCAGGTAGGCAAGGATCATGCTGGGGCCACCCAACTCAAAAGCGAGACCGGGTAGAACAAATATGCCAGACCCGATCATTGCTCCAATGGACACGGCGAATACTGCGTAGAGGCCTAAGTGGCGTTGGAGTTGAGCTGGCATTAACTCACGTGGTCACGTATTCGGGATTTGCGCCATTGGGGTGCTGGAACGCTAGCCGGATTCAGGGCCATCACCATCTAGAGGGAGTTTGACGACGAAGTCTGAGACCGGATCGAACGCCTACTCAGACGCCGGCGACTCGTCCTGAGGCCGATCGGGATCTATCTGGTTTCGCTTCACCCAGTCTCGAAACCACCAATACTCGTCATCGGTCGTGCCGGCACCGGAGATCGGCTTGCCCGCACCTGGAAGATCATCGAATTCACCGGCTTGCATCGCTTCTCGGATGAGACGATCGACCAACTTCTCCTGAGGTTCGCCCTTCACGAACCCCGAGTTTATCGGAACTCGGTGGAGTCGGGAAGAGCGGAGTTGGCGCTCGGCCGTCTGGTAACGGTCAGCCGATAGCGACCGATCGACCATGAGTGGTGACGGGGCAAACTGTCGACAAGTCGATACTGATCGGCGACGCGGCGCTTTTCCGCTTGAATTGTCTTGGCGAGCTCGAACATGATGTCCTCTAATCTTTGACCCCTTGACTGTAAGGGGCGTTAACCTCTATGATGGTTACATTACCTCGTTGGTCAGTAAGCTGTCAAATGTATTTCAACCATTACACGAATCGACCGGTCGAGTTGGCGGTGCTGCTGGTGAACACCCGCCAATCCGGCAGCGACCAGATGGCCGCCGCCGAGGACCTGAACCAGCTTCTGGAGGGTTATCGAGACCTCTGGGAAGACGTGGCCCAACCACCCGATGCCTCGGAGCTCGAAGCAGTCCATCAGCTTCGTGACGCCCTGCGAACGGTGATGCTGTCCACCGACGACGCCGCCGCCGCCGGTCATGTCAATGCCATCCTCAGTGACTACGGCGCGGTTCCCAGGGTCTCGGTGCACAACGGGGAGCCCCACCTCCACTTCGAGCCGGTGAACGGGACGATGACCTCATGGCTGGGAACGACCACGGCCATGGGTCTTGCCGCGGTCATCGTCGAGAACGGCGTCGAGCGCTTCGGGGCTTGCAACGCCTCAGACTGTGACGACGTCTACGTGGACACCTCGCGAAACCGCTCTCGCCTGCACTGCTCAACCACCTGTTCGACGCGTGAGGCTGTTGCCGCCCATCGCAAGCGCAAGGAAGAGATCAAGGGCAAGTAGGCCGTTATTGGCCGAGGCTCACTCTTCGAAGCAGACGTCGTCTGAACAGGAGGGTCAGGGCAAACCCAAACGCAAAGCCTCCTGCGTGCGCCTCCCAGGCCACATTCGTGCCACCCAGACCGAACTGCGCGACGAACCAGAGCCCGAGAAACAACGCCGCCGGGACCGGCACGACGAACCAGCCCAACAGCGACAGCACCCGATGGCCCGGGAATAGAACCGCGTAGGAGCCGAGAACTGCGGCGATTGCACCTGACGCACCCACAAGGGGAATGGTCGAGTCGGGGTTCACCGCGACAAAGGCCATCGTGGCAGCCACTCCCCCGACGATATACATGAGGATGTAGCGGAGCCGGCCGAAGGCTTCTTCGACATTGTTGCCGAAGATCCAGAGGAACCACATGTTGAAGAGGACATGGCCGACCCCTCCGTGGAGAAACATCGAGGTCAGCATGG
>JAZFTN010000192.1:0-6248 GCA_036446715.1 Acidimicrobiia bacterium
CACCGATGCGTGCTCTCATCCGATCCCTGAAACCGGACAGCTTCAACGACGTGATCGCACTGGTTGCCCTGTACCGACCGGGTCCGATGGGCGCCAACATGCACAACCTCTACGCCGACCGGAAGAACGGGCGGGCCGAAATCGAAGAGCTTCACCCTGTCCTCACGGACAAGCTGGCCGACACCTATCAGATCATGGTGTACCAGGAGCAGGTGATGATGGTCGCCCAGGAGATCGCCGGCTACTCGATGGCCGATGCCGATGAGCTGAGACGGGCGATGGGCAAGAAGATCAAGTCGGTGATGGTGGCCGAGGAAGAGAAGTTCGTGACCGGCACCGTCGACCAGGGATTCCCCGAGGAGACCGGTCGTGAGATCTTCAAACTCATCGAGCACTTCGCTGGCTACGGCTTCAACCGCAGCCACTCTGCGGGCTACGGGTTGGTCGCCTATCAGACCGCATATCTCAAGGCTCATCATCCAGCCGAGTACCTGGCCGCCGTGCTCACGGCCACCAAGATGAACAAGGATCGCACCGCCGTCTATCTCAATGAGTGTCGTCGCATGGGGATCGAGGTGCTGGTCCCCGATGTAAACGAGTCGGAGTCCGACTTCACCGTCCACGATGGGCGGATCCGGTTTGGTCTCTCCGCAGTCAGAAACGTCGGCGAGGGCGCAGTCGAGAAGATCGTCGAGGCCCGTGAGGAGCAGCCTTTCGAGTCCTTCATGGACTTTGTCAATCGTGTCGACACCTCGGTCCTCAACAAGAGGTCGATCGAGTCGCTGATCAAGGCCGGTGCCTTTGATGGGAGCGGTGACACCCGCAAGGGACTGACATTGGTCCACAGCCAGATTCTCGACGCCACAGTGGAGCGGCGTCGCAACGAGGAGATGGGCCAGTACTCATTGTTTGCGGGAAATGATGAGTCCCAGGAGGAGTCCAACATCGAAGTACCCGACCTGGCATGGCCGCAAAAGACCCGTCTCGCCTTCGAGAAGGAGATGCTGGGGCTATACGTTTCGGACCACCCACTGCTCTCGTTGGGGGCCGCTCTTGCAGCAGCCACCTCCATCTCGATCGCCGAGCTTGGCGACCTGACCGATCGATCATCGCTCTCGGTTGGTGGGATTGTCGGCTCGATCACCCGGCGGTGGACCAAGAAAGGAGATCCCATGCTCTTCTTCCAGTTGGAGGATCTCGAGGGTTCGGTCGAGTGCATCGCGTTTCCGAAGACCGTCCACGATTACGGCCCGCTCATCGTCGAGGACGCTGTTCTCGTGGTCTCGGGCAACCTCGATCATCGGGGCGATGACGTAAAGGTTGTGGCGCGGGAGTTGAAGGAGCTCGAGATCAGGGATGACTCGACGGTTCGTCTCACGATCCAGGCTGCCCGTCTCACACCCGAGATCGTCGACAGTCTCAAGACCATCCTGAAAAACCATCCCGGGTCGGCCTCGGTTTATCTGCATATGACCGACAACGGGGACACCAAGGTTCTCAGACTCAGCGACGCTCACAAAGTGGAACCGCGATCGGCACTGTTTGCCGAGCTCAAAGAACTGATGGGCCCGAAGGCGATTCTCTAGAGGGCGTTGGACCGCCCGTGTCGTCGGCCGATCAGGTAGGCAAGAAGCGAGGTCACCACAGTTCCGATGCCGGCGCCGCCGAAGGCAATGGCTCTTTTGGTCCTGCGGGCGAAAATGACAACTGGCCAGCCACGTTCCCGTGAGATCGAGAGAAGCTGGGAGTCGGGATTCACCGCGACCGGGTGGCCTACGTGTTCCATCATCGGAAGATCTGAGATCGAGTCCGAGTAGGCATAACAGAGCCGGCGGTCGTACCCGCGCTCGGACGACAGTTGCTCGATTGCAGCCACCTTGCCGGCGCCATAAACGAACGGGCCGTCGAGGCTCCCGGTGTACTTGCCGTCGACTACCTCGCTTCTGGTTCCGATCGCTCCCGTCATGCCCAGGGAGATGGCAAGTGGCTCGACCAGGCCTTGAGGACTGGCCGAGACGATCCACGTGTCGCGTCCCTCCCCGTGATGCATCGAGATCAACTTGCGCGACTCCGGCCGCACTTTGTCGGTCAGACGGGGAAGCACGGCAGTCGCCAGCGCGTCCAATGTGTTGGCGGGGGAACCCGCGATCTTGTTGAGGAAATCGGCCTTGAGATCGTCTGAAGAGGCATCGTTCTTGTCGCCGAGCAGTTTGAAGCTGAGGGCTGCGATTCCCCATTTGGCGATGTCGGTGTTGGATGCAATCCCCTGTCGCCAGGCCTCAACACCGACCGGAAAGGCAGCGGCTCCCGATATCAGCGTTCGGTCGAGGTCAAAGAAGGCGGCAGCGTTACGCATGGGCAGAGTTTATGCGTCTCATCCGATTCCGATTCGCTCCCAAGGGATCCCGGAACCTTGGCTCATGAGACGGGCCAGGCCGTCGAGGTCGGTGAGCGGCTCGTCCGACAGCGGAACCGTGGCAACAGTTGCTCCGTAGCGCGCGGAGAACTCCTCTCTAGCATCTCGCTGTCGAAGGGTCTCTGATCCCCAGAGCTGTGCCACGTGGCGCAACTCGGCCGATGTCTCGGGTGGGATCGATGGGCTACCCCAGGCATCGGGGAGTGTCCGATTGAAGATGACCACTTTGGGGGCAGAGGCGAGTCCCGGCAACTCTCGGTAGAACTTGACCGCTTCACTGACCGGTGCAGGATCAGCGGTGGTGATGACAACTATCGACGACTCCCGCATGACCTTCTCGATCTCTCGTCCCCTACGTGCCACTCCGTCATAAGTCGTCCGCAGGTCGACAAGGAACTCGGCCACCCTTTCGAGAAGGTCCGAGCCAAGGATCGAGTCGGCAACACGGAGCATCGGCCGGGCGGCACGGTTGTAGAGGAGCTTGCGGCCCGGTAGCGGACCTCCGGTGATCCAGCGCAGAAGCCTGCCACCGACGAGATCGGCCATTTGCGCCGGTGCTGCGAAGAAATCAATGCCTCCCCCGGACGGCGGCGTGTCAACTACGACGAGGTCCCACGCACGAGCCTGAACGAAGGTCGCTGCCTGGTCGGCCGCGGCGTATGACTGAGAGGCGGGGAAGTGATCCGAGGCCGCATGGAAGAATTCGTTGTCGGCAAGTCGTGTAGCAACGTCCGGATCAGCGTGACGCATGGCTACGGCCCTCCACGACGCGGATGCGTCAAGCATGGCCGCCCAGAGGAGTGGCTCGTCGACGTGTGGGGTGGGCTCATCGCCAAGATGGGCTATCCCGAGGGCTGAGGCCAGGCGCCGGGCGGGGTCGACTGTGACCACCAGGGTGCGGAGACCCTCTCGCGCCGCGGTGACACCGACGGCCGCGGCGATCGTGGTCTTGCCGACACCTCCAGCCCCGGTGATGAGGATGGTCTTTGTCATGTGAGGGCCTCGAGTTCATCGCTTATGCGTGCAGCTACCTCGCCCGGTGTGAAGAGGCCAAACATGTAGGGCAGAGTCAGATCGGGCGGCACCTTGCCCAGCCAGTGCTGTTGTTCCGACCAGAGCGACCTGTGGAGATCAGCGATCTCTCCGACCACGCCTCCTGGTGATGGCTTGTCCTCGAGTTCGGACAGCACCCGGTTGGATATGACCAAGGGTGGAGGGACGATTTGGTTGTCCTCGAGCCAGCGCATCGTCTCCAATGTCTCGGTGCTTGGCAACTCCTCGGGCAGTGTGACAATGACCAACTGAGTCATGTCGGGGTCTCCAAGAGTGGTTGTCATCCACTCGGATTGGGCACGTATCCGTCCGGTCGGTACCAATTCGGAGATGCTGATCGGGGCTCGAAGATAGGACCCGATCTGCCCGGTGGGAGGGGCGTCGGCCACAACGAGATCCCAGCGGTCTTCTCTCACCTCCCAGAGGATCTTCCCGATGGTGATGATTTCCCTGATCGCCGGCGCCGCCGTGGCCAGGGCATCAAAGGCTCGTGCTACCGCCCCGAAGCGCCCTATGCCGGGGAGACGCAGCTGAATGGAGAGATACTCGAGCAGCGCCTCGCTGCGCACGATGTGCATGGCGTGGAGCCCGGGGCGGACCTCACGCGGCTTGAACTCCAGGGGACCGACGGAAAAGTGCGTGGACAACCCTCCGGACGAGCCCATCTCGACGGCGAGAACCCTCAGCCCGTTGCGCTGGGCCAGGAGGGCCAACCCGGCGGCGACGGCGGACTTGCCCACTCCGCCTTTGCCGGAGACGATGATGAGCCTCTTGTCGAGCATCGGGTGGCCGGTCAGTCTTGGGAGCCCAGCTGGATCCTCAGAACGAGTTTGTTGTCCTCAACCGACCAGCTGGAGCCGGCGATGAGGGCGAAGTCGGTGTAGTCGGTCTGTGCCTGCTCAATGAACTTCTGTCGTTCTGCACCGGCAACCGGGGGCAGCGATCTGTCTTTGACGACCGTTGCCCGGTCACCAAAACGCTTGATCATCGCGTCAACGTCGAAATCGGCCATGAGCCGAACGATATACCCGGTCTGAGATTGGGGCGATCTCACGGACACGCTTGGAAGGTCAGGACGGTTGAGCGGCCTCGTCTCGTTTCTTCTGTGCCCGACGCTCGCCATCGAGCCGTTCCAGGTCGACGTCGGTGTAGTCGACATACTTCATCGAATCGGCGATCAGTCGGTGGCCGGCGACGTCTCGGATTGCCCGATGCATCTGATGGGCGACCGTCCTGTACGCCGAGTGGCCCGCGGGCTGACTGCGGAGCTCGATGAGATGAAATGCCTGACGGGGGTTCATCTCCATGACGAAACGGACGTTGTAGGCGAACGGCACCACATATTGAGCAATGTCCGAGCCCAGGTCTGCCCTGACATCCTCATAGAACTCGCCCGAAGTGTCCATCAGAGCCGACCAGTCTGGCTCGAGACCATGACTCACCACGTCATCGGGGATGTCGTAGCCGAGACGTGTCGAGTATCGCTGCCACTCCAGTGTCATGAGACGATGCCGTTGAAGGTCACGGAAGGCACCAATGTCGCATTTGACGTCGAAGCGATAAGTCGACCTTTCCATCGCACGTCCGGGTTTGTGCCTGCGGTTGGCTCGATCGCCGACCATTGCGGCCACGATCTCCGCCTTCTGTGCCGAGCTCATCTCACGCGCCAGCTCCTGCAGTTTGGCGTCGGGCAGCTCCGAAACGGCATAGAGAGCGGCTGCCGCGATTTTCGTCTCTGCTTCGGGATCCCAGTCGGTGAGCGTCACCGACTGGCCGGGGTCGTCGGGTGTCCCCAGATCCTCACCCTCTTCTTCCAGGTCGAGACGGACTTTCTCCAGATAACTCGACCATCGGACACCGCGCTCGGCAAGGTCGACCCGGGTCAGAAATGCCGGAATGATTTGGCGAAGCTCGGTGAGCATCATGTCGGCATATTCACGAACTTCTGTCAGAGGGTTTGCCTGCATCCGGACGAGACTCATCTCATAGGCCTGCCCGGTTGCGTAGATGCCCAGGTTGGAGAGCGTCGAAATCGGAAGAAGACCCCGTATCGTGTCGCAGGCCTTGGCTCGTATCGTGGCGTTCCACATCCACTTGGGGTCATCCTCAGCTCGCGGGTGCTGCTCTTCGAACACCGAGGTCATTCGGGCCACCATCCGGGTGTATGTCTCGAACACTTGCTCCATATGAGCGAGATAGCGATCGGCAAACGGGGACGCCGCTATCTCGTCGGGCACGAGGTATCGATAGCGATCGCCGAGTCTGACGTCGTACTTGATGTAGCGCGTGGACTGTTCCAGATAGGCGGCGAGACGCCCCCATTCGAGAACCTTGGTGAGGAGGTTCGAAGCCTGTTCGCAAGCGAGGTGAGCACCTCCCAGTTGGGCGACCGAGTCGTCCCCGTAGTCGAAGAAGACCCGGGTGAAGAGCTGCTCGGCCTTCTTGGTGGCCACCCTCGGGTCATCGTCGAGATTGCTGGCGAGCGCTTCGATCCCGGTTTCTGGGTCTGAGACGAACTCGTCGAGAAAGAGCCGGCGGAGGGATTTTGGCGATCGTGAGTATCTTGCGAACAAAGCACCCTTGACCACTTCTGGCAGGTTGATCAGCCCGAACACCGGCCGGTCGGTGTTGGTGAAGAAGCGCCCCAAGACGGCGGTTTCGTCTTCGGTGAATGGCTCTGAGTAGTACACCGGCACGGCGACCGATTGTACGCCGCCCTGGAACGTTGTCCGGTTACCGTCTCGTTGTTGTGGCTGTGATCCTGATACGTCTTGGCGTG